>NZ_JAAVVD010000029.1:0-95874 GCF_018449755.1 Variovorax sp. dw_954
TGGAGGCCGATCAGCGATTCGGGTGCGCCAGGCAGTAGGTGAAGAACTTCCCAAGCTCCGTGGATTTGTTGCGGAAGGCGTCCGCACCAGCATCTTGACCTGTCGAGCGCATAGTTTGACAGTCGCCTTCGGGCCCGAACATGCCGGTCGCGCTGACTCGGACCGCGCTGCAACTCACGCAGCGGCCGCTGGAGCGACTGGAAGTGGCCCGGGCAGAGTGGTGTATGCCGAGCACTTGTCGCGCGCTCACGGGGCGTCTGGCGCTTCCGATGCCCGCGGCCTTGTGCGCGTTCACGAGGGTGTTCTGGCGCCCCATGAGCTTGTAGGATCGGTGCAAGTCGCTGCATCAGCAACGAGTCGGCGCGCCTTGCTCGACTCCCTTCTCGCGCGGCCGCGGCGATGACGTGAACATTGTGGATTCGCCGGTGGACACCTACCATCAAGGCCATGCCGAACCGCGAATCGCAACCCAGCAACGTAGTGCCGTTTCCTCTCCTCCTATGGGTGTGCGGGGGGATCCAGGTGCCCTACAAAGTCGGGCGCACGTCACCGGGCGCGGCATCAAAGATTGTCTCGATCGAACTGGCGCGCATCCGTTCGTTGACCAAATCGACCAAACCGCCCGCGGCCTAGCTGCGTGCTCGCGGTGCGCCCGCCGAGTCGGCGCTACTGCTACTGTTGCTACAGTTCGCTGGCCCATGAGCGCGTGCGTAGCAGTTGTAGCAGTAGCAATCGCACCCTGACTCCTTGCGCGTCGATCCGCAACGGGCGAGGATTTTGGCCGACGACGCCGGCTGCCGGCCACGCGCGGTCCAACAGCTTGCGAATTTCAACGTCCGCCCTCAATCGGATTGCAGAATTTCAATGTTCGCCAGAGGAAAGCGCCGAGGCCGTCGGTGCGGCGAGATTGGCATTCATGTGTGCCCCGAGACTTGTCGCGGGGCGGTGGCTTCGTCGCGGGGTGTCCGACTCCTTGCGACGTTGAATCAGGGCGGCAACGTTGGCCTTTTGCTGCTCGGTCATCCGTGGCCAGCCGCCGATCTCCAGCGGCGTTCTCCTGCATCCCTGGCAGAATTTCCCGTCGGGGTCCATCCGGCAGATGTTGATGCAGGGGTCTGCAATGGGCGTGCCCTGGTTCATGTGCCACCTGGCCGGCGCGCGCCAGCCGGACCATGTCGTGGAGAGGTTCATTGGAACTGCCCACTGGTCCTGTTGCGTGCCGCATCTGCTTCGTAGCTGCGCGAGGCGAGGACGAAGAAGACCGCGGCTCCCAAGGCGAACACGGGCGCGACCGTCAGTGCTAGCTTCAAGCCGAAGGCATCCGACAGCAGGCCCACAATGATCGGACCCGGCGCGAGGCCCAGCAGGTTGTTGGCCAGGACCACCGTCGCGGTCACCGTGGCGCGGACGCCGGAGTGGGTCACATCGCAGACGATGGCACTCGAACAGCCTCCGTGTGCGGCAGCAAACAGGGCGCCCAGAAAGATCAAGCCAAGTCCCAACGGGCCGGGCGGCAGCAAAAACGCGACCACCAGCACCAGCGCCGACAGCACTGAATAGGCAGCCGGCACGAGGGCCCGACGCCGCGGGTGTCGCACGCTCAGCCGGTCGGCCAGGCCGCCGCCGAAGATCATGCCGATGCCCGAAACCAACACCGCCACGCCCGCCATAAGCGCGGCCTTCGTCACGTCCATACCGTAGAAGCGGATGAAGTAGGTTGGCAGCCAGGCGATCAGCATTGCCGGCATGGCCATCTGCAGGCCGCTCGCGAGGAAGGCGAAGTTGCCCGAGCGGGCGCCGAACACCTCACGCGCGACTCGCCCGATGCTCAAGCGTCGCGGCGCGGTGCCGGCCCGGCCCGCGGGCGCCAGGGCGACCGTCTTGTAGTCGCGCACCACGAACGGATAGACCAGGGCCAGCAACAGGCCCGGCGCCCCGACGACGAAGAAGGCCATGCGCCAGCCGGACTGAGCCGCCACGGTGCCTCCGAGGACCACGCCGAGCACCGAACCGAACAAGCCGGCCGACAGGAACGCGCCCAGCACCGTGGCCCGTTGCCTGGCGGGAAACACATGGGCCAGCAGCGCGCCCCCGGCGGCGCCGTAGGCCGCCTCGCCGAGGCCGACGAACGCCCGTGCCCAAAGCAATTGCCCATAGCTTTGCGCCAGCCCGCAGGCCACGGTCGCCAGGCACCACACGAAGGCCATGAGCGTGATGCTCTTGACCCGGCCCCAGCGGTCGGCGACCAGCGAGATCGGAATGGCCAGCACCCCGACGACGAGCGAAACCACGCTCACCAGCATGGCCAGTTGCGAATCCAGCAGGCCCCACTCGGCCTTGAGCGCGGGCATGACGGCGCCGATGACCTGTCGCGACAGGTAGTCGGACAGCATCAGGCCGAAGGTGAGCGCGAAGACCGCCCACGCATAGGTCCGGGTCACGCGGGCCGATTCGCTGGGAAAGGAGATGGCCTGTGCGGCCGATACGGACGGATTCATGGCATTTGTCTCTTGTTGTGCAGCGCGCGACGGCGCCGTCAGGCAGCGTGGCGCAGCGGCACGCCGCGCTGGCCGTGAACACGGTTGGGCGGCATGCCTAGACGCGCCAGCGAATCGTCAGCGTTGCCCCAGGACTGGCCGATGCCGAAGATGCCGCGCGCCTCCGCGCCGCTGGCCACGTCGCGGCGCAACTCGCGCGCCTGGCGTACCACCATCTCGATCTGCTGCACCGAGCTCATGCGCTCGCCGTGCGGGCCAAACAGGGTGTCCTCGATGCCCACGCGCACATGCATACCCAGCGCGATGGCCATCGTGTTCATCGGGTAGATGTGGCGGTTGAGCGTCTCCAGCGTGAGCGCCGCGCCGTCGGGCGTGCGGCGTGCGAACTCCAGCATGTCGGCCGGATGCAGCCCCGCCGAGCCGCCGCCGATGGCCACGTAGTTGATGTTCAGCGGGCCGCTGTAGACGCCGCGGCGCACCATGCGCAGCAGGCTTTCCAGGCCGGTCAGGTTGCCCAGCATGAAGTGCGGCTGGATGCCGCTGGCCACCAGGCGGCGGATGTGCTCCTCGTGCCACGACGGGTTGGACGGCACGATCATGTCGCGGTAGGCGGCCTGCACCACCGGGTTGGCCAGCGAGGTGCCCGCCACGTCGGCTGCGGTCATCAGCTCCATCACGTTCATCTGCTGCGTGTTGATCGCCACCGTGACCTGGTCGGGCTTCGGGTCGAGTTCGGCCAGCATGTGGCGCGTGTCGTCGCTCATCCACTTGGCGGCCTGGCCGTCGCTCTCGGGGGCGAAGGAGATCGAGCCGCCGACCTGCAGGATCATTTGCGGCACCGCTTCGCGCAGGCGCGCCAGCATCTCGTTGAACTTGGACAGGCGCTTGCTGCCCTTTCCATCGTCTTCGCGCACGTGCACGTGCAGCACGGTGGCGCCGGCGTTCCAGCAGTCGACGGCCTTTTGCACCTGCTGGTCCATCGTGACGGGGATGTCGTCGGAATCGCCGGCGGCCCATTGAGGTCCGTACGGGGCGACCTGGATCACGAGCTTTTGCTGGTTTTCGGGGAGGAGGGAGTCGTCGAGGAAGTGCATGGTTGTCTCCGAAAATAAGGTCAAGGTGGGGGTTCAGCCGACGGTCGCACCGTTGCGTTCGGCGTGCGCGGCAATTTCTTCGAGCAGGATCGGTGCGCCCAGGCTCATCGTGTGGATGCCCAGCACGCTCACGCACTGCAGCACCGCGTTGATCTCTTCCTTGGTGGCACCGAGTTCGAGCGCCTTGCGGATGTGGCGGCGCACGCCCGGCCCGTACATATGGGTGCACGAGGCATCCACGGCGATCGCGAGGAACTCGACGGTCTTGGCGTCGAGCACGCCCGACACCATGGGCGCGACGCCCATGGCCATGAACTTCTCGGTCCATTGCGCGTCGAGCGTTGCGAAGGACTCCCAGTCGGGATTCCAGTTGCCGGTGCTGCGCATGCGGTCGCAGACCGGGGTGGGTGAAAGTGCGTTGTCGTGTGCCATCGGGCATGTCTCCTGGAGTTGTGAATCGAGAACTGATTGTTCCGATCGGGGGGTTATGCCGATTGACTAGCGGGGACATGCGTTTAACCTACAGGGACACCCGGTGCCCACCCATGTCGACCCTCGTTCGCAGCGCCAGCCTGACCAACTACGCCGAGGTGGCGCGCGCGGCCGGGCTCGACCCGCTGGCCTTTCTGGCCAACGCGGAACTCGATCCGGCCTGCCTGCACAACCCCGACCTGCTCGTCCCGAGCGAAGCCGTGCGAGACCTGCTGGAGGCTTCGGCGCTGGCCTGCGGCATGGACAACTTCGGACTGCGCATGGCCGAGACACGGCTGCTCTCGAACCTCGGGGTGGTGGCGCTGGTGGCGAGGGAGGAACCCACGGTGCGCCGCGTCGTTCGCGCGCTGATCCGCTACAAGCACCTGCTCAACGAAGCGGCCTATGCGAAGCTTGATGAGGCGCAGGGCATCGCGGTGATCCGGGAAGAGCTGTTCTTCGGGCATGCAGGCTCATCGCGCCAGGCAACGGAATTGCTGGTCGGGGTCATGTTCCGCATCCTCACGTTCTTCCTCGGCCCGGCATGGAATCCATCGCGGGTGTGCTTCGCGCACCCGCCACCGCGCGATCCGGTGCTGCACTACCGGATGTTCGGCTACAGCGTTGATTTCAAGCAGGACTTCAATGGGCTTGTCTGCACAACGCGCGACATGGATGCACCGAACCCGCTGGCCGACCCGGTGATGGCGCGCTATTCGCGACAACTCCTCGAAGCCACCGCGGGCTCGGGCAGCATGGGTGCAGTGGACAGCGTGCGCCACACCCTGCTCGTCCTGTTGCCTTCGGGCGAGTGCTCCATCGACCGGGTGGCGCAGCAACTCGGCGTTGACCGGCGCACGGTGCATCGGCGTCTAATGCGTGAAGGAACGACTTTTTCCGAGGTGATGAACACCGTCAGGCGCGAGCTGGCCGCGCGCTACACCGAGGATCACGCGCGCCCGTTGACGCAGGTTGCGGAACTGCTGGGCTTTTCGGCGCTCAGTGCTTTCTCGCGCTGGTACAAGCAGCAGTTTGGTGAGGTCGCAGGGCAGCGACGCCGGGCTATTCGGCGGACGTAGCCAAGGGGTCAAGGTCGGCTGAAGCAGTCCCTGAGTAGACATGCTCCAAACGTCGCATGGCCGCTTTCAGCGGAGTTGCAGAAGTCCCGGGTGACAACTTGAAAGGCGGCAACGGGCCCCGAACGCCAGTTCGCGAAGTGCTGAAGCTGCCCTTCAGCGCGATCCCGTTTGGCCGGTACAGGGGCCTGCCAGCGGAGGTCAGGTTTCAAAGGACAGCAGTCGAACGTCGGCCGAAGCGTGTAATTCGGCTTTCGGCCGCTGCCGCCATTCAGCTTGAAAACTCGAACACCCGCAACCAGTCTGGAGCACGCCTTCGTGATGAGATTGCGGACTGGGATTCCCGGCCACAAGCGGTCGAGGGCAATGGGCGGCTTTGGCCCTTGGCGCCCGGAAGGCTCATGGACAAGTTGATGCAATTGCGCTAAACTGATGTTGCAAATGAACGCAACATCGGAGCTCCTCATGTCCTCGAACGGCGCTTCCCCGCTGCACAACCTCTGGTCGATTGTCCTGTCCAAGGTCGGCGGCGTCCACATCGAGCTCGGCGACAACATCATCACCACGAACAACGAGGTGGGCCCGGCGCCGCGGGCGGGTGGCAAGGCTGCCGCCAAGGGTGACGCGAAGGGTGACCTGAATTACGTCAAGGGCGTCGGTAGGGCGTTCAAGATCGACTCCAAGCTTGGTCGGCACGCGCGCGTGCACCGCAAGTCTGCTGTCGAGCTCCTCACGATCCCTGACCACCTGTCGGCCAAGCAAGCCTACGTCATCGTCAAGTTGGGCATCCCTAGCCGCAGCCTGGAGCCGCTGAGCGACCACTTGGGCATCGGCAAGGGCGCGGCCGCGGGTGTCCTGGGAATGGACCGCGCCACGGCCAACCGCAAGGTGGCCAAGGACGACGTGCTTCCGATCTACGCGGCCGAGAGCATGCTGCGCCTGCTCGAACTCGACGCGATGGCACGCGACACCTTCGAGACTGATGAAGAAGCGGCTGCGTGGCTGCGCCAGCCACACCCGATGCTCGAAGGGGAGACGCCGCTGGACTGCGCCAAGTCCGGCTTTGGCGCCGAACGCGTCAAGGACATCCTCACCGCCGTCAAGTACGGTGGCGTCGTTTGACCACGGTCTACCGCATCGGCTACTGCGACACGCCGGCACCAGCGCTCAACGTCCTCCTCATGAGTCTGGGCTATGGCTCGACGCAGGGCAACGGCCGCTGGCACACCAAGGGGCCCAACCAGGTCGCTTACTGCGGCTCGAGCCGGGCCCTGTGCCAGCTCGAAAAGCGCGTGCACGCCAACGGCGCCAACCCCAAGAACCAGGCGCTCACGCGGTTGGAGATTCCCGCGGCCGCCTCCCTGATTGAGGTCGAGACGCTGGGCCTGCCTGCGGACTGGCGCGACGACGAGACGGCCACCCAGACCATCGGCAACACCTGGGTTGCCTCGGGCGCGAGCCTGGGGCTATGGGTGCCGTCCTTCATCGAGCCCGGCGAACGGAACCTGCTGCTCAACCCCGCGCACCCGGCGTACGCCACCGTCACCCTCCACATCGAGCGCCACCCGTTCAAGTTCGACCCGCGGCTGTTCATCGCGCCGGCGCCCGCAGCGCTTGGCGGCACTTCGCCCTGAAGCGCCAACTTCCAGACCCCAAGAGAGTTCTTTGGCTGTCTTGCTGAGGCAAGCGTCGAAAGGGCTTTGAACGTCCGCTTCGCGGCGCCGAGATCAGCCGACTCGAAGACCGCAAAGGGCCCGACGTGCCTTCCGAGTTCGATTCGCGAACGTCGGCACTCAACCAGTCTTCCAACCACCGCCGACCTAGATGGAGGCGCTCAGGGGAGGGCGATAATGCGTTCGTTATCGAACCCAATCATTGAAGCGGAAAGGACAGAGGACCTGATTCCGTAACGCGACTTCAAAACAAAGTACTGCAGTGCGCGCAAGACTCCTCTGCAGCGGTTGCCGTCTTTGATCATCGGGATGGACAGACGCTGCAGTTGTGGGGGCGGCTACCGCTTCTGGACAACCGGCTGGAGCTCTCCGCGGGCGCGGGCCCGTATCGGTTCTTCGACACGGTCACCGGCCTAGCCGACCGCTCGTATGCGAACGCCCACGGCTGAGGTTCCGTGCTGAGCCTGCGCGCGGCCCACTACTTCGACAACCGCTGGATTGCGCAGATGCACCGCAGGCTTCGGCCCGTATGTCGCAATCACGCAAAAGAGCAATCTTCCCGTGGACCGCATGGGCGACGGCCGGGTGTCCGGACTCATCTCGGTTTCGGCAAGCTACAGGTTCGGCACGCGGTGGCTGGCGCGCGTGACCTGGAATCGCATGGCGACACGGTACGACCGTGGTGCCGACACAGTCCAAGCCGGGATCGGAGTCCAGTTCTAGCCGTCCATTCACGTCAACCGCTACCAGTATCAATTCATTCGGCGGAGTTGCGGTGTCTATGGCCACCCCGGTATGCGTTCGGCTCTGACGAACTTCGGCGCCTCCCTGACATCTGTGCTTCTCAGGATGGACGCCGGCAGCCACCGCTCTGGGTCAGAGTTCTGCCGCCTGCTTGGCGCTGGCGAAGGACGGGTGATGGCCGACTACCGAAATCCCGGGGCGCTTCGCTCTCGCATAACTCGCCGCCGAAACACCACGTTGCCGAAGTCCACGCGATTGCAAAATCGGAGCAGGGCAGGGCATTCGCCCCCTCGATTGCGAAGGCTTCGACCACGGAATCTTCGAATCTTCGGTGTCACACGCCTCGATCCCGAACGTGAAGTCTTCGTGCGGCTACGCTTCTACGGCGTAGGCATCGAACTCGTCACTGTCCGGCGGCGAAACTCTGCGGCATGGTGGATTCTTAGGGTCTTCGGGGCTGAGGTCTCCGGCAACGAGGACCTTCGACGCCGAAGGGAGGGCGGCGCCCTTACGGCGTGGAGCGGTTGGGGGCGGCGCGGTTTGCTGCTTCCATTGGCGGGATCCGTCGGCCTCGTGACGCGACGTCCTAATCAGCGCTTACTGAACTCGCCAGGCTGTTGCTCGCGGTCGCGAAGCTCCTCAGTTTGGCGAACTGAAGAACCACATTTCCTGCGTCGGTGCTCAGAGCTACATAAGCATCGGGCCGGATGAGATAGACGTAGCCATCCTGATATTCGTCCGACGCCTCGATGCTCGCGCTCGTCGCCAACTGACGCAGTTCCTCCGGGACAACCATGCGCGGGACACCGACCGAGAGCATGACGAATTTGCCGTCGGCGAGGAGTTCATGCAGGCGAGTCGCACCGTTGTCACTGGCATCCAGGGGCACGTCGCGAGCCCGTTCTCCAGCGGCGGGTTTGTCCGAGCCCCCGCCCAGATTTCCATTCAATGGTGTTTCGTCATAGCGAAGGTTCGTCTCGGCCAGGTGGTCCACGAACTTTTGGCGCAGGGCAGGTACATGGCTCAGCGCAATCGAGCCGATGCGACGCAGTTCGGCAAGGATCGGGTTCCTCAATGTCGTGATCCTGGTCAGTTTCCCCGCCGATGCGAGAACCTGCTTGCCGATGGCGGATCTCTCGATGGAATACGAGTCGAGCAACGCCGGCTGCGCCTTCCCGTGGCAAACGAGCGCCATTTTCCAGGCCAGGTTGAAGGCGTCCTGCATGCCGGTGTTCATCCCCTGGCCGCCAGCCGGGCTGTGTACGTGTGCAGCATCACCGGCCAGAAACACCCGCCCCCGGCTGTAGTCCTTCACTTTCCGTTCGTTGATGGTGAAGTGGCTGGTCCACACGGCGTCACGTGCCTTCAGGCCGCGCGGGCCTCGCGCATCGATGATGGCCTGGACCTCTTCGATGCTCAGCCCTGCATCTTGCCTGCCGCTTGCCGCCGCGTATTCCGCAATGAGCCGGAATCGGCCGCCGATCATCGGGAAGAGCGCAAGGATTCCATCGGAGGCCCAGCAGATGGTCGTTTCGTCGTGCGCGATCTCGCCGTCGATGATGATGTCCGCGAGGACATAGCCTGACGCGAACGTATGCCCCTCGAATTCTGCGCCGATGAGATGGCGCACGGTGCTGTGAGCACCATCGCAGCCGGCCAGGTAGTCGCAGTAGGCCAGGTATTCACTGCCATCGGCATGGCGCAGGATGCATTCCAAGCCGTCCTCGCCGAAGTCGGTGAAGGATACGAGCTCGGTGTTGCGTTCCACTCGAATGCCCAGCGTTGCCAGTTCGGCTTCGAGCAAGCGTTCAGTCCTGGCCTGCGGAATCATCAATGCATAGCCGAAGTCACTCTTCGCGGAGTCGAGGTCGATCTGCAACAGCGCCTCGCCGTTGGCGAAGATGCGTGCGCGCCGCGATTTCAGGCCGTTCTCGATGAACGTCTGCGCGCAGCCGTTGATGTCGAGAAGTTCGAGTGTGCGTGGCCAGATCACGAGCGCCTTGGATTTGTCGGTCGGCCCATCGTTCTTGTCGATGATGCGAACGGTGACGCCTTGCCGCTTCAGGGCCAGCGCCAGGGTCAGGCCAACCGGGCCGGCGCCGACGATGAGGATGGGTTGAGTGGCGATCATGCTGAAGCTCCGACGATCGGCAGCAGCACACGCGATGAGGAGCGTACTCTGTTGAGGCAACTCATCCCGACGTTGGCGTGCCTGAAGGTCATCGACGCCGGTGTCGTCGGATCCTGGTCGTCGCTGGTGAGGTGCAGCCGGATCTGGTGCCCGGCCTTGAATCGCCGCGCATTGGCGACGAGAGGGATGCGATAGCGAACCGTTTCTCCGATGGGAACTGCTTCGAAGGTCCGGCACGCCAGCACCGGGGCGCCGGTGCGGCTGAGATCCTCGTCGACTTTGCGCAGGCCGGCCCGAAGGTAGCCTGCCGTCACCTCCGTTGTCTTGCCCTCCGCGTCCACGTCTTGCAAGACAGCAATCCATGCGGTGTCCGGCGCCGTGCTGGCAGCGTCCAGCTGAAGCTCGATGTCGCCAACCATGTCGACGTCCTCGGCCAGCGGCGGCGTCTGCCACACCAGGCTCGCCGGCGGATCCGTCTTGCTCACCTGCGGACGGTTCACGCCGCCGCCAAGCACCATCAGGGTTCGGTCGCCGCTGGGGCCTTCCTCATCGCTGAGCCCTCCGTCCGCGCGCAATGCGAATGCGCGATGCGCGGTGCCGGCGACCGGCCAGCTGTCCGCTGCATGCCATCCCTCGGCCTCCGGAATGACATAGCGGAACTTCGGTCCTTCGAGGATGCCAGTGTCGTGCCCCTTGAGCCAGTGGTCGAACCAGGCGAGAGCCTCGATGTGCAAGCTTTCCCAAGGCCACGCCAGTCCATGCTCGCCGAGCATGACAGTCTGCACGTGCTTGCTGTTCACCAGGCCCTGCAGGGTCGGAAAGGTCGCTGGCAGATGCAGCGGAACGTTTTGCCAGTCGCAGCCGAGATAGACAGGTACCTCGACGCGTTCGAGCAGCGGCATCAGGTTGCGCTCGTCCCACCACGCGTCGCGCAGCGGATGTTCGACGATGATGGCGCGCCAGAGGTCATCCCAGGGATGCGGGTCGTGATGAAGCTTGAGAAGTGCCCTGAGGCCCGTCAGCGCAGCTTCGCCATTGGCCGTCTCGAACTTCTTGTGAATGGCTGGCGTGCGCAGCAGTGCGCTGACGGCCTTGAGCAGCGTGCTGCGCCAGAACGCGTTGGTGCGCCCGGATGTCATCCCGACCATGTACAGGAAGGGCGTGAGGAAGGAGATGCTGGCCAGGCCGTGATGCATGGCAGCGTCGTACAGGTCGAAGCTGCCGGCAATCGGCATGATGGCCTTGAGATGCGGCGGCCGCCCTACGGCGGCCTCCATTTGGGTCATCGCGAAATAGCTGATGCCCACCATGCCGACGTTGCCGTCCGACCAGGGTTGCGCGGCGGCCCATTCCACCAGGTCGTACATGTCCTGCCGCTCCTGCCCGTCGAAGAAACCGAAAACCCCGTCGGAGCCGCCAGTGCCGCGGCAGTTCGCAATGACGTGAACGTAGCCGCGCGGAACGAAGAAGTCGCTCGCGCCCGCTTCGACAAAGCCCAGGGGCGCGCCCGAGTTCTGGATCTGTCTCGGGTAAGGGGAGGCCGCAATGAGGACGGGGTAGCGTCCCGGTTCGGCGGGGCGATGGACGTCGGCGCGCAGCTGAACGCCGTCGCGCATCGGGACGGCGACGTCCTCGTCAGTGGCGGTGTCGAAGCGTGCTTCGGAGAGATTGCGGTAGTTCCGCCCGCTGGTTTGCGGGCCGTTGAGGCGCCGCTGCCCGTTGTCGATACCAGATGCCTTGGTCATGGCTTGTCTTTCAGAAATGTTGACGGTCGATTCGATGAGTGAAAGCACGCGCTTGGGTGGTGACGTTCATGGCTCGAGGCGCCTGGCATTCACAACGTTTCGCGTTGATTGAATGGTAGGAACGAGCGCCTGTCCGTTGTGTTCGCCACATGCCAATTCGTGACGCGGCGTGTCAGACCCGACGGGTCGGTCAAACGATTTGCAGCGCCCTCGTGTAACGAGCTGACACACACGTCTTGCGCCGGTGCACTCGACCATCAAAGATATATATAGAATAGAGCTTATATCTTCAACGCGAGGCTTCCCATGCTGCACTGCGATTCGATCATTCCCTCTACGCACTTTCGCAGTGGCGAGACGCCTCGAGGGAGGCTCGCGGACGAGATCGACCATCTGCTGGGCGGCAATTTCCGCTTCGAGAGCGATGCGGCCGAGGCACCGGATGCATTCGAGAACCGGGGGTACATGGTGGGTGGACTGGCCGTCATGCTGCGCAGTCACACGCCGCACACGCTGACGCGCGGTGTTCAGCAGATCCGCTCGACGCAGATGGACCACTACGGTGTCGTTCTCTCGGCGGCCCCGGGCGGATTTGATCTGGATGCCGATGGGTCACGGATGCACGTCGAGGAAGGTGTCCCCGTCCTCCTAGACATGGCGCGCCCGGTCACGGGGCATTTCGGACGTGGACAAGACATCGTGCTTTACGTCCCGAGGGACGCGCTGGCCTCCGTGCTGCCTGCGCAGTACGACTTGCATGGCGTGACCCTTTCGGGCGGCAGCGGCCGAATGCTCACGAGCTACATGAGGACCCTGGCGGCGACGCTGCCCGAATTGCGTCGATCCGAGGCGCAACACGCGACCAACGCAACCTTGCATCTTCTTGGCGCCGGGCTTGCGCCTCAACGCGACAGCCTGGGCATGGCGCGTGCGACCACGGAGAACGGGCTGCGCCGCCAGGCCTTGCGATTCGTCGAGGAAAACCTGACCGATCCTTCGCTCGGTGCCGAAGAGATTTGCGCCGCGCTGCGGGTTTCGAGATCGACGGTGTACCGCCTGTTCGAGCCCTACCACGGTACTGCTGCGTACATCAGGGAACGCCGCCTCGCGCGCTGCCATGCCGAGATCGGCAGCGCCGGGGGCCGGGTGCATCTCGCTCGAGTGGCCGACCGCTTCGGCTTTCGTACTGCCACCAATTTCAGCCGCGCTTTCAGGGCCCAGTATGGCTATTCGCCAAGCGACGCCAAGGCGATGGCGCTTCCCGCTCGCCCGGTCGTCAACCGGTCAGGCCTGCGGGACCAGGGCTTCTCGCATTGGCTGCAGGAGATCAGCGAGTGGGCGGCAGCCATGCACGCCTGAACGCCACCCTCAGTACCAGCCGCGGTGCCAGCCCCATCCGGGTCGATTCCATCCCCAACCGTAGCGCGGATGGTAGGCCCAGACATAGCCGGCGGCTGGAATCGGGTAGGTCGGCGCAACGTAGCTGACGCCCACTGGCGGTTCATACATCGGAACCGGCGGCGCCATCCCGCCGTTGGCAACGATGGCGGCCATCTTGATCTCGTCATTGGCTTCGCGCATGTACTCCTTGGCACGAGCGGCGTGGCCCCCCAGGTGCGAATCGTTCGCGGCCTGGGCCGCGCTGACCCTGTCGTAGGCCTCGCGCACCATGTCCTGCGCGGCCGCCAGGTTGCCGTGGCGCGCGGGGTTTACGTTCTGTGCCGGTTCCTGGGCTGAGGCACCCGCCGCAGCGAAGAGAAGGCCAGTGGCCAGAAGTGTGAGGTAAGAGCGCTTCATGGTGATCTTCGGTTGCATCGACATGGTCAATTGCGATTGGCCGTGAGGGCCGCCGCCTTGAGTTCTTCGTTCGCCTGGTCGAGCAGGGCCTTGGCACGCGCGGCGTGGCCGCCGAGTCGATCGTTGTTCGCGGACTGCGCGGCGCTGATCTTGTCAAAGGCGCCGCGAACGAGTTGTTGCGCGGCCGCAAGGTTGCCGTGACGGTACGGATCGATGTTCTGCACCGGCTCTTGTGCGCAAGCGGCGGTGGCAGCCAACGCGAAGGTCACGACGATGAATTCGGAGGGTATGCGTTTCATGAGGGTCAATGGTTGAAGGCGACGTGAGCAACGCCAGGTACTCCGTTGCGGTTTGCCCGGAAGCCCGGATCAGAGCCCGGCGTGAGCCAGATGCTAGGAACTGGCCGTCCACCAGTGCTTGCCGGGTGTCCCAGTTCTTGCACGTGCGTCCCACGGCGGTGGGCCTTCGGCCCGGAACCGGGCAAGGCGCGACGCCACGGCGAATCAGAACAGGTAGCTCAACTTCAGCGATCCCGTACTGGATGTAAAGCCCTTTGCGAACTCGCCGGTGTATTCCAGCTTCACATCGAGATTCCTGTGCGAGATGAGGTTGACCCCTGCGTTGAGCTTGAGGCGCTGGTTGGGAACGCTGGAAGAGACGTTGAAGGCGTTTGTGCCTGGCGCGGCACCCGCGAACTGCATGCTGGATTCCCACGCAGTATTGCTGTAGACCGCCGCCCCGGCGGCGACATAGGAATGCAGCGTCATGCCGTTGGGAAGCTCAACGCGGTTGCCGATTTCCAGCATCGGCGCGGCCCCATAGGTCGTGCTGCTGGCGCCACTCACTTGCAGATCCAGTGCGCCCGCACCCGTCTCGGTGTATCCGTTTGAGCGCACATGCGTTGCATGCAGGTCGATGTAGGGCTTGAGGTACCAGTCGGTCATGGCGAACTGGCGAGCGATCCGGCTATGGACTCCGATGTGCTCCGCGTCGAAGTTGCCGCTGGCGTTCTCGTTGATGTTGCCGAACTGGATGTTGCGTTGCGAGGTATAGCTCCCGCGCCCGGCGTCGACGGCACCCGAGATCAGCCAGTCCCCAAGCTGCCGCTTGACCACCGCGCCGAGCGTCCAGCTCTGCCCGCTGACGCTGCCGGCGCCATCGGTCCCGCTGAGGCTGCTGCTGTCGTACGAAATGGACCCACCAGCCACCCAGCCGTCGCCAAAGGTCTTCTGGCCGCCCAGTTGCGTGATGGTGCTGTGCTGCTTGTAGCTGGCGCCGAGGTCGCTGCTGTCGCGACGTGCATCGGTGCCGATGCCGCGCGCCCAGACGCAATCGCGCTCGCGCAGCTGCGTCCCGTCGGATTCGAATTGCGGGCAGCTGTTCATGCGCTCGACGAAGGCGTGGCTGGCCAGCAGGCGAGATGTGCCGACGGCTTGGCTGCTCTGGTTGGCAAGCTTGGTCAGCATCGTGCCCAGTTGGGCCTCATTCGGCGCCGTCGAGAGCTGCGCATACGTCTGCGCCATGCCCAGGGACATGCTCGACACGAAGCCTTGGTCCAGGCTGGCTGCCAGGTTCTGCAGGTTCTGTGGCAGATCATGCGTGACGCTGGCCAGCTTGGCGCTCGGGATCACGGACAAGGTATTGATGTTGGTATTGATCCCGTCGAACGCCTGCTGGTAGCTGAAGCCAAAGCTTCCGCCCTGGTCGGTGATGGGGAGATCGGTCAGAACCGCGAGGGGATTGCCCGACAGGATGGGCTGGGCGTTGGGCGCAAGGGTCACGGGGTTCAGCACCACCTTGCCCGCGAAGATTTGCGTCATCCCGGTGACGGCCAGTTGGCTGGCGGCGTGGTTGTAGAAGTCGACCGTGGTCTGGATCGTCCCCCAGCTGTTGAATGCCCCATCCAGCGTCGACTGGCTCAACGCGTTGAAGTTGGCGCCGAAGATGTTCAGTGTGCCTGTGCTGTTGTTGTTGACCACGAAAGCGTTGCTGTACTGGTTGGTGCCCCAGTAGCCGTCGTTGTTGAGCGTTCCGCCACCGCCCAACTGCACATTGCCGTAAAGCTGTGCGCCGGCCTTGTTGTTGACCACCGCAAATGCGCCTGCGCCTGCGCCTTGCGCCTGCACCGCGGTGCCGTTGGTGTTGGCGATGAAGCCGCTGTTGTTGACCTGGCCGTTGCCGTTCGTGTTGCCGTTGCCGGTCAGGAGGATGGCCGGCGCGCTGGCGTTGCCCCAGATCGTTCCGGTATTGACCACATTGACGCCACTGGCGCCGTTCTGTCCCTCGGAGTTGGCGAAGATCGCGCTCGAGCCAGGGCCCTTGGCCTGCACGGTGCCGCTGTTGGTGATGTTGATGCTGCCAGCGTTGCCGGTGCCGCCGAGCGAGCCCATCAAGAGCCCGTCCGGGAAGGCCACCAGCCCGCCGCCGCCGCCGATGCTCTGGGCAAAGATGGCATGCGCATTGGCGCCGGTCGTCAACACCGTGGCGTTCGAGCCGACGTTGATCGTCAGGTTGCCGCCGTTGCCCGTGCGTTCCTTGGTGATCGGAATCGAGGCGTGTCCCTCGGGCGCAAAGGCCGCGTACGTGCTGGTGGCGGCCGCGAAGTCGCCCGCCAGAATGCCACCGCCCCCGACGCTTTGCGCCAGGATGCCGAAGGCGCCGTCGCCCGCCGTGCTGAGCTGCTGGTTGACCGTCACGTTCACGGCGCCCGCGTCGCCGGTCACCTGTGCGTGTTGCACGAACGGATTGGCGGGGCCGAGCGTCACGCCCTGCACCATGCCGCCGCTGCCGCCGACGCTCTGCCCAACGATACCGTGCGCATTGCGGCCGGTGGTGGTGATGTAGTCCGCAACCACCGTCACCGCGCCACCGTCGCCGCATGCGACCCGGATGTGGTCGCGGCAGGGTTGCGGATTCGCCGGCGGGAGAAGGTTGCCCGCGTCGGTGCTGCCGATGACCAGGCTGGTCACAGCGCCATTCGTCGGATTGGTGCCAACGGTCGTGTTGCTCGTTGGATGCATGACGACCATGGTGCCGCCACCGCCACCCACGCTCTGTGCCAGGATGCCGACCGCGTCGTTGCCGTTGGTCGTGAGGGCGGCCTGCAAGGTTGTGTTGGTGTGCTGCACATTCACTGCGCCACCGTTGCCGTTCACGTCCCCGGTGCCACCGATATAAAGCGTCAGCGCGCCCTGCGTGCCGCTGCCGGCACTGTTGGTCACTGTCGAATGTCCGCCGCCGGCCGCGACGCTTTGCGCCAGGATGCCGTAGCTCGCATCGCCCTGCGTCGTGATCAGACCGGTGTTGTTCACGTTGACAGTGCCGCCATTGCCGGCGTTGAAGCCGCGCCCGCCGGTGTAGACCCAGCCGGTAAAGCTCGGGTTGATCGTCAGGTCGTGGTCGTTGATGTCGGTGGTGCCACCTTGTCCACCGCCGCCGCCCACGCTTTGGGCCCACACGCCCGCCGAGAGCGGCCCGTTGGTCGCGATGCGTGCAGCGTTGTTGACGGTCACGGTGCCGCCGTCGCCGTAGGGCGCGGGGTTGCCCTGGTCGTTGCCGCCACCCAGCACGGAAGTGACGGTGTTGCTCGAGGCGTCGGGTGCGCCGCCGGGCGGCTGCGTGCCGGTCGCGTTGGCTGCAGCGTAGGCGTTCGAGAGGCTGACGAGGCTGTCGATGGTGTAACCCTGCCAGCTGTTCGGCTGCCACGCTATCGCACCGCCAGCGTAGGTCTGCAAGTCGGCCGGCGCGTGACTGCCGGACAGGAAGTCCTGCACCCCGAGCACCGCCACGGCGTTGATGCCGCTGGTCGGCGTGCCCGCCTTGCCGCCGCCACCGCCGATCGATTGCGCATAGATGCCGGCCGAGTCCGCGCCGAAGGTCAGCACGTTGCCATTGTTGGTCACCGTGACGGCGCCGCCGCTGCTTTGCGACTTGCTGGCGCCGCCGATCGACAGCTTCTTGACGTTCTTGCCGCCCGCGCCGTGGCTGCTCGCAGCCCCACCCAGGCCGCCCCCGCCCCCGACACTCTGCGCGAAGATCGCATCGGCACTGTCGCCCTGCGTCAGGATGTTGCCGTCATTGGTTGCGATGACCGTACCGCCTGCCGCCCCGTTGCCTCCGTCGCCGCCGGCCGAGATGTCGTAGGTCGCGCCTTTCGCGCCAGTCTTGACCAGAAACAGCGTGTCCTGCTTGCCGCTGCCGCCCGAGCCGCCACCGCCGGAGATGCTCTGCGCGAACATGCCGCGCGCGCCGTCGCCAACGGTCCAGATCAGCGCGCCGGCCGCGTTGGTCGCAGTCGCGCTGTCAGCCGTGCCACCGGCGCCACCGGAACCGCCCACATCCACCGTGACCTCGGCGGTCATGCCCTTGCCGAAGCTCGCGTTCACGGCGGATGACTGGCCGCCGTTGCCGCCACCCCCTGCGATGCTCTGCGCGACCAGGCCATTCGCACCTGCACCTGAAGTGAAGATCAAGGAGTTGTTGGTCGCCGTGGCATTGCCGCTGCTGCCGCCCGAGCCCCCCTTGCCACCCACTGAAATGTCGATGCTGATGGCAGGCGTGTTGCCGTTGATCTGCAATGCGTCGGCTTTGCTCATGCCGCCGTTGCCGCCGCCGTTGCTGATGCTCTGTGCGATCACGCCGTAGGCGTCCGAGCCCGAGGTGAGGACCTGTCCGTTGTTGGTGCTGGTGACATCGCCACCGTTGCCGCTGGCACCGCCGGCACCGCCCACGGCCACCGTGACGTTGAGCGGGCCGCTCACGGTCATCGAGGCGGCCGAGCCACCGTCGCCGCCGCCACCGCCCACGGCTTGGGCCATCATCCCCTTGGCATGGTCGCCGGAAGTCGAGAGGATGCCGAAATTGGCATTGCTGACCCAAGGCATTCCCGGGTCTCCGGCATCGCCACCGGCGCCCCCGTTGCCGCCGACGGTGTAAGTCATCGCGCTGGCGCCCGCGTTCACCAGGCTGGCGGAGCCTCCCAGTCCACCGCCACCGCCAATGCTCTGCGCCACCAGCGCGCTGGAGTGCTGCCCGGCGGTCCGGATGACGAGTCCATCCAGCGCGCTCTTGTGCGTGGCATCGGCCGCATAGCCATTGGTCACCGTGACAATGCCGCCGGCGCCGCCTTTCTCTCCGTTGCCGCCGATGCTCACGCCGGCGATGTACGAGCCGGCCGATACCGACCCGCCATAGCCACCACCGCCGCCGATGCTTTGCGCCACCACACCGCCGGAATCGTCGCCGGTGGTGCTGATCAAGCCGCCGCCGGGATAGTCGCCGAGCGTCGCGCTGACGGTCCCGCCACTGCCGCCGTTGCCGCCATTGCCCGCATGCTGCGAGAAGGCACCGCCTGCCGCGGGGCCGTTGCCGCCGGGCCCGCCGATCGCCTGCAGCACCACGCCGGGCGCAGAGTAGCCGGTGGTCTGGATCTGCGCGCTGCCGGTGCTGAAGGTCACGTTGCCAGCCGTGCCGGCTGCGCCGCCCGCGCCCGACACGCCCTTCGCTCCGTCGCCTCCACCGCCGGCGCCACCGAAGCCGCCCAGGCTCTGCGCCATGATGGCGGCAGCCAGGAAGGAGGCCGTGCCAGCCACCGGGTTGGCGGAAGTGTCGAGCGACACGTTTTGACCGGTTGCCGGCGTCGCCGCGCCAGTCGCACTGACGGCCACGCTGGTGTTGCCATAGCCGCCAAAGTTCAGCGTCACGTTGCCGCCCGCGCCGCCGCTGCCACCCTTGCCACCCGCGCCTTCGCCGAAGCCTCCCGTTCCCTGCGCGCCGGTCGATCCGGCGCCACCTTGGCTGGTGGCAACGAGGCCGGAACCCGCCGAGGTAATCGAGGCACCCCACACAGTGACGTTGACATTGCCGCCCTGTCCGCCGTTGCCGCCGACGGCGCCGTCCGCGCTTCCGATGCTCTGAGCGCCGTTGCCGGGCAGGCCGCCGGCACCGCCGGTCGTCGTGAGTTGTACCGCGGCGGTTCCCGGTGTGTTGCCCTGCCAGCCTTGCGTGCTGCTGATCTGGTCGTGGGAAATATCCTCAATTGAAAAGGTGACCGTGCCGGCAGCGCCGCCATCGCCAGCCTTGCCCGGCGTGCCGAGCGAGTCGCCCATGACGCCTGCACTGCCGCCCATGCCGCCTGCGCTGGACAGCGAGATTGGAGGATTGGTTGCGCCGCTGCTGACGGTCGCCGGAATGGATGGCTCGCCGCTGAACACGGCACCACCGACATCGCCACCGGTGCCGCCGTCGCCGCCATTCCCGCTGGACGAAGCGCGCGTCACCCCGACGCCGCCGACGCCACCGGAGCTGCTCAGGCCCAGCACCAATGAAGAGCCGCCCGTCAGGCTGTTGGCGCCTTGCATGGTGTAGCTCAAGCTCGGTGCGGTGCCGCCCGTCCCACCTGCGCCATGGGTACCCGGATCGAGGTCCGTGCCCGGCATACCCGTTGAGCCGGTCACCGTCTGTACAACGGGCTGCGTGTCGCCCAGCTCGGCGGCGCCTGTTTGTGGTGGATGCATGAGCAATCCACTCACGGCCATGACAGCGAAAGCCTGCAGAAGAATTTGATGGATCGGGCTCGGCGCGAATGGGGGTGCGGCGAGTTGGCGGCGTGGGGTTTGAAAGGTCGTCTTCATGATGTATGAAGACTAAGGAAGCGGCCACAAATTGAATGTCCATGGCGTCCCGTTTCTTGCGAGACCATCCGATCGTACGGGTCACGCACTGGCGCGGAGCGACCGTCAGCGCATTCGTAGAATGTGCACACCGTCATTAACGGGTACTGCCATGATTGATCCGGTCGTCGTCGGTCTCGTCAGCGCGGTAACCGCGCTCGTAGCGTCGGTCACGGGACCGCTCGTCACGCTCTACATTGGACGATCCCAGATCCGGGCCTCGGTGCTTGCGGCGAACAGGCAGAAGTGGATCGAAAGCTTCCGCGAAGCAATCGCGACGTTTTGCGCGCAGATCGCTGCCATCGTTCACACCCGGGAGAAGATCCTCGCGGACGGAAGAATTCGCATCTCCTCGGATCCCGAAATGCTTCATCGCCTTGAGAATCTGATCCTGACTTTTACCCGCATCCGGCTCTTGACCGATCCGTTGGATGAGGATCACCACCGATTGCTCGGAGACATGCAGGAATTGCTCAGGTTCTTGCAGGCGGCATCGCCGACCGCGGACATACAGTCCGAAGTCGAAGCTGCCGTCGGGAAGATTGTGGAAGCAAGTCTTCGTGTTCTGCGAAGGGAGTGGGCGCGGGTGAAGCGGCTGGACTGATCGAGGCCTCACCGGCGCAGTGCGCATTTAAAAGAAACAGGTAAAATGTTTTTTATGCGCCTGACCCTTTTCACCGACTACTCGTTGCGCGTACTGCTGGTCCTGGCCACTCGCACAGAGTCATTGGTCACGATCGCCGAGCTTTCGAAGGCGTTCGATATATCGCACGCGCACCTCATGAAGGTCACGCACATGCTGGGCAAGTCGGGGTGGGTGGATACGGTTCGCGGTCGCAACGGAGGCATGCGCCTGTCGGCCCATCCATCGAAGCTCAAGCTAGGCACGATCGTCCGTCATCTCGAAACCGACTTTGCGCTGGTGGAGTGCTTCGGGGAGAACAATCGATGCGTCCTGACTGGCGGATGCGAGCTCGCCGCGGTGCTGGCCCATGCCATGCAGGCGTTCCTGGCCGAACTGGATCGTTACAGCCTCGCCGATATTGCGAGCTCGAGTCCGGCGCTGATGGAACTGCCGCTATGGCAGGAAGTGACCTGGCAAGCGCGCGTGAAGCGGCCGACCCTCGAGGTCGTGCCCGGCGTGGCCGATGCGCTGCTGAGCGAGCCTGCGCCCGCGCGCAGCCGCAAGAAGCGCGAAACCTAGCCGTCGCTCCTCAAGCAGTACGTCGCTGGCCGTCAAGCGGCGGAACGCTCCTGGCAACCACCACGCTCACGACCAGCACCGATACGAACGCAAGCGCGCAGACGACGACCAGCAGCCACATGGATGCGCTATAGCCCCCAAGGGCACGGGGGTCGGTCCCGGCGAAAGCGCGATACACGGTCGTGGCCAGGCTAAGGCCCAGCGCGCCAGCGAAGTTGTGCAGCGTCCACGCAGCGCCAGTGGCCAGTCCCGCCAGCGCTGGCGGAACCGCCGCGATCGCGGCCATGGTCGACGGTCCCAGAAGGCATCCCCATCCGACGCCCATGAAGGCAAACGCCGTGATCACGGCAATCCAACTCGTCGTCGAGGCAAATTGAGTCTGCAGCGCGGCCGACGCCATCAGGACGACAAGTCCCGCGAGCATCGGTTCGGTCGTGCCACGCCGGTCGGCCCATCGTCCGGAGAGCGGTGACGCAATCGCCATCACGGCTGTTGTCGGAAGCAACAGCCAGCCGGTGGCGGTGCTGTCGCAACCGCGCGCGAGCGACAGGTACATCGGCATCAGGAAGAAGGCGCTGCAATAGAAGAACGCGAGCGAGGCGCTCGCGATGGCGGCGCTTGCGAAGCGAAGATTGGCGAACAGGTCGAACTGGAACAACGGAAACCTTGCCTTGCGTTCCGTCCAGACGAATGCGCACAGAAGAAGCGCTCCCGCGCCCGCGAGGCACGTGGTACGAAGCGAAAGCCAGCCCCAGTCCGCACCTTGGACGACTGCGAGCAGCAGACAGGGCAACGCGAGCATCGCGACGATCAGTCCAACAACATCCAACGTCTCCGCGCTCGACGCGCGCGATTCCATGACGCGTCCCCGGCACAGCAGGAAGCCGATTGCAATGAGCGGCACATTCATGAGAAAGACGGCGCGCCATCCGAGCAGCCCGACCACCAAGCCACCGACCACGGGCCCGATCGCAAGGCCCAGTCCATTCGCACCGAACAGCAGGCCGATCGCCTTGCCGCGTTCCGCTTCCGGGAACATCTGCGTCACGACCGCAGTGGAGGCGGTGTAGAGCGCGGCGCAAGCGATGCCTTGCACGAGTCGCCACGCAATCAGCGCCTGGACGTTCCAGGCCAGGCCGGCACCCAGGGATCCGATCGCGAAGAGAACCATGCCCGCGTACAAGGCGCGCCGTCTGCCGCGCAGGTCGGCGAGACGGCCGGCCGCGACCATGCAGGTCGACAGCCCGATCAGGAAGGCGGTGACGATCCATTGCGAGGTCTGGACGTCGGCATCCAGTGCCTGCTGAATCGCCGGCATCGCGGTGTTGACGATGGTGAAGTCGATGCAGCCGAGAAAGCTGGCGATAGAAATGCCTGCAAGCGCGACGCTACGGCTGCGGGCGGTGGAGGCATGCATTGCCAGCATCACACCAGCCCGTCACGCAGCGCCATGGAACTCGACCCTGAAGCGGACGCTGTCCAGCGGCTCGACACTGTGAAGCACCTCGGGCACGACCACGCCGGGCAGGTCGGGCGTCAGAACCGTGTCGACATTCCATGCCGGTACGCGATAGCGCAGTCGGCCTTCCAGGACGTGGATCCTTGCCCACACGCCCTTGCGCGTCGAGTGATCCTTGCGCAACGCGGCCGGAACTGTTTGCTCCGTGAAGACGGGGGTCTGCTTGTAGGGCACGAAGTCCTCAGGCAGTTCGAAGCGCTCGCAACGCGTACAGGTCAGCGCATTGCCCAGATGCGATTGCCGTCCCTCGTCGGTCAGGACCCAGGGGCGCGACGCGAGGGGTGGGTTGTGCCTGACATGTTGAAGGTGACCACAGTCGAGCCGGGCCATCCAGTGATGTTCCCCGTCCTGCGCGTAGCCGGCTATGAGGCGTTCCATGGCTTAGAGCGCGAGCGCCCGGCTGCCGTCGCCGTCGAGTGCATCGGCCATTGCGTGGTTCACGTCGCGGTGTTCGGCCTCGTCGTTGCGAACGGCCAGCACCACGTCGCGCAGGCGTGCCGTCGGCGCCAAGTTCCAGTAGGCGATCGCGATGTCCGGCGCGGGAATGTTCTCCACACGGCCTTCGTCGATCTCGGCCAGGTAGCGCGTGTAGCTGACGACCGCCTCTTCCTCGAAGTAGCCGACCAGCCGGTGCGCAGTCCGCGAGGAGGCCAGATACAACGCGAAGAAAAAGCAGAAGAAGACGGCCTGTGCGATGAGGACGACCGCCCGCTCGAACCAGTTGGGCCGCGCGATCTTGACGAAGGTCATCAGGTGCATGCGCTCGTTTTCTGCTTCGTCAAGCAGCTTGTGGATCCAGCCTTCGTCATCGACCATCCAGCGCAGGCACTTCAGGTGCACCAGCATGCCGCCGACCATGCCGGGCACCGCCGCAACCGTTTCCAGGACGATGGCGCGGTTGCCATAGCGCTTGGCAAAGAAGGTGTCGGCCAGGAAACGCAGCGACAGGGTGATGGAGAGGGCGATGCGGTCGGACCAGCCGGCGGCGTCATGGTGATGTGTGAGGCTGCGGGGGGAGGCGTCGGGATTCATACAGGTCGTTCGTGGGATTGTGTAGCTGTGTTCAGGACGCTCCTTCGAGGATGTTTGCCGCGCCCACTTAAAACATGTATGTATTGTATTGCTTTAAGCCATGCTGTCAACAATTTGCGACGAGGTAGTCATGCTCTGCGAAGCTGAGCGCCAGCGTCATGTCGGCCATGGAGGGTCCAGGAGAGACCACTTTGCGGGGCGGGGCCTGGCAGCGAGCGGCATCGCGTGCGGGTGCAACTCGAGCGAGGCACCCTCGGCTCACTTTTTTCCCCGGATGAGTTGATGGACGTGATGTTTGCGTATTGGCGTCAATAGCGCCTACAACTGGATGCCAACAAGTATTGGCGCGCACCGCAGGACGCGCGCGAGTCATGAAGTGAAGGTTTGATTTGAAGCACCCACATGTGCACCACATCGTGCCCGATGGAGGGCTGGCCTCCGATGGCAAGGCCTGGGTGGCGTGCCGCCCCGGATTCTTCCTGCCGGTGCGCATGCTGTCGCGGTTGTCCCGGCGCGGCTTCCTGGAAGAGCTGCAGCAGCTGCACGAAGGTGGCAAGCTCAAGTTCTTCGTCGTGCATGTCCCACTGGCCGACGCGAGGGCCTTCAAGGCGTGGCTCGCGTCACTGCGCAAGGTCGACTGGATTGTCTGCGCCAAGCGGCCCGCGGTCGTGCATCGCTCGCCCCAGTGTCCGGGCAGGTATTTCACAACCCTAAGCAATTGCTGTCTTTCGGCGAACCCGACCGACTGGCAGATGTCATGCCGGAAGCCGACATCGCATCAGAGAGTCGCGCGCAGGCCGGCGAGGCCGACAAGCTTCCGCGCGCCGGTGGCGGCGGCAACGGCGGCGACTCGACCGCGGCGTCGTATGCCAACGGTAGTGATGGCAGCACCAACGTCGGCGTGAGCACGGCGGTGGGCGGCAAGGGCGGTGGCGGCGGCACTGCCGGCAGGCCGGGTCGAGATGGATAACGGCATGACCCTGCGGCCCTATGCGGCCGTCGGTGCGACGGTCAACAACAAGAACGAGTGGGGCGCCACCGCGCAATTCCAGGGCGCTGCACCCGGCGTGGCGCCTTTCGAGACCGGCGCCAGCGCACGACCACGCTCGGCAACGTGCGCCTGGGCGTGAACCTGCTGGTCAAGAAGAACCTGGAGGTGAGGGCGGAGTACTCGGGCCAGTTCGGCTCGGGCTACCGCTCCAACGAGGGCATCCTGCGGGTGAACTATCTCTTCTGACGCGCGGGTGGTGCACCTCTTCACGCGCCACTGGCTGACTTCTTGTGGCCCAGGTTCGCGAGACGGCGCCGCATCGCCCCCTCCGATACATGACGACAAAATTTGAGACGCAAGGGAAACCCGGCGCGGCGGGCAATTCCTACGATCAGTCGATGCAGTCAGCGCATGCGACGCAGCAGCCCTGACTCCGATCGACCCTTGCCTCATGAGACCCGAAACATGCTCTGCAAAAAACTTCATCACGCTGCATTCCGTTGCAAGGACGCCGTTGCGACCACGCACTTCTACAACGGTGTGCTCGGCCTCACGTTCTCGCATGCGATCAACCAGCAGGTGGTGCCCTCCACCGGCCGGCTGAGCCCGCACATCCACCTCTTCTTCGGGATGGAAGACGGCAGCAGCATCGCCTTCTTTGAATGCCCGGACGAGCCCGGCGAGATGAAAGACATGGCCTCGCCCGACTGGATCCAGCACTTCGCCTTCGAAGTGGAAAGCCGCGAGGTGTTGCTGCAGGCCAAGTCCGAACTCGAGGCGTTGGGCCTTCAGGTGCTCGGCCCGGTGGACCACGACGGCTACGTGCTCTCGATCTACTTCCACGATCCGTCGGGCCACCGACTGGAACTGACGACGCCGCTGTGCGCGCGGCAACGTCTGCGGGACTTCGAAGTCGAGGCGCCGCGCGTGCTGGCGCGCTGGGCGCAAGGGAGCGCACGATGAGCGCCGTCTTGCCGACCGGAACGCGCGGCGCGCGCTGGACCGGACACATCCTCGCAGGCGCTGCCATCCTCGCCTTGCTCGTCGACGCCGGCGTTTCAATCTTTGCGCCGCAACTGATGGCCAACGACCTGGCGCGCACCGGGTTCGCGATCGCGCTTTCGCCGGTGATCGGCGGTGTGTTGCTGGCCTGCCTCGTGCTCTATGCGATCCCCCGTACCAGCGTGCTCGGGGCGATCCTTCTAACGGGCTTTCTGGGCGGCGCGATCTGCACGCACATGCGGATCGGCGAGATGGGCTCGCCACCGCAGATCGTGTCTGCGGTACTGGGTATTGCCGTGTGGGCGTCGCTCTATCTGCGGCTCGATGCCGTGCGGGCGCTGCTTCCGCTGACCGGCCTATCTGGCGCCCGCTGAAGCGCAGGCCATCAGCGCATCGCTGTTGCCGTGGACGCTGCGTGCCGGCAGGTCGATCCATTGAGCACCGAGGTCAACATCTGGGACACTGGGGCCACACCCCGCGGTAGCGCCATCGAACAATGAAGTCCTCACCACTTCTGCAGCGGCAGGCCGACGGGCGCTGGCCGATCGTCTCGGAGATGTACATGGACGCCAACCGCGAGCAAAGCTACCGGGCGCACGCCTGAAGCTCAGGCCTTCGCCGCCGCCGCCGGCGGTGGCGTGCGCAGTGTCAGCTCGGCAGGGCCAGCGCAGAGCCAAGCAGCGTCTCCCAGGCGCGCGAGGCGAGCAGCGCAACCGAATGCTCGCCTGCGGCCGCGAGCGTCAGCCCAGCGTGAAGGAACAGGCCCCGGCCAGCACCGGCTGGCAGCCGCGCGGCGGGCAATGCTGATGGGTTGGTGACGAAGAATGCCATTGGCTCGCTTGACACCTCAATCATGAAACGCAGAGAGCTTGTTCCGCCCGCTTTGGTGGCCTCATCTTTGCCAGATGCATGCACAGCATGCTTTGCTGCTCGACACTTCTAGCAGGCACGAGGCGGTTCCAGGCCGCAAGGATCGATTCGACGACGTCGTGCAAACGGCATACGCCCTTGCCCCGTTCATGCGCCAGCCGGATACTGCCCCCCGCCAACGGAGGACAACTGCGAATGGCGAATGGCGGAGGTTTGCCGCGCCTGCACCTGGTCTCCAGCCAGCTCCCGGTGCAGGAGCGATTCGAGTGTTGGCAGCAGAGCCTTGGCGGCACATCCAACGTGTCGGTCCCCGAGGGCGCGCGGCCGGAGGAGAGCACCTACGACGTCTCGATCTGGCAGTTCGGCACGGTGCTGCTGAGCGATAGCGTCTTCGGCCCGCGCTCGCAGACCCGCACACTGCGCAATGCACGTGCCGACAAACTCGACCACTACCGCGTGATCCTGCAGACCGAGGGCGAACTGCGCCTGGAGGCCGATGGCCGCCGCTTCAAGGTCGAGGCGGGCGAACTGGTGCTGACGGACATGTCGCGCGAGGAGCGCTACGAGACCACGCGCGGTGCCAACGTCGTCATGTTCATCCCGCGCCAGATGCTCGACGAGGTCTTGCCGCGCAGCTTCGACCTGCACGGCGCGCAGCCGGGCGGCGCCACGGCGCGCATGATGGCCGCCCACCTGCGCGCGCTGGCCCGTGGGGCCGCGCAACTCCAGCCGCAGGAGACGGCGGCGCTCGCACGCGCCACGGTCAACCTGCTGGCCGCGAGCCTGGTGCCTTCGGCGCAGACGCTCGACCATGCGCGCCCCACGATCGAGGGCAATCTGTTGCGCCAGGCCTGCCGCTACGTGGACCTCCACCTCGGCGAGCCGGAACTCTCGGCCGAGGCGCTGTGCGCCTTCTTCAAGCTATCGCGTTCCACCATCTACCGGCGGTTCGAGCCCCTGGGCGGGGCGGCGCACTAGGTGAAGGAACGGCGCCTCGCGCGCATCCACGCGGTGCTGTCCTCGTCGACGCAGCGGCAGTACCTCGGGCGCATCGCCGAGGACCATGGCTTCAAGAGCACCACGCATTTCAGCCGCGCGTTCAGGGAGCAGTACGGCTACGGCTCCAACGAGGTGCGCCAGCGCGGGCTGCTGGTCGCGAACGAGCCAGCCACCAGCGCAGGCCAGGCCGCCTTCGACAAGTGGCTGCGCTCGCTCCGCGATTGATGCGACTTTGCGAGGTCGCATGAGACGCACGGGCAAGAACTGACACGTCCCGTTGAGACGCCTCGCACATAAATTCCTAGAATTTCACCATCCTTTTCACACGGTGCTCTTCCATGACTCTGGCGTGTCAACCCCCACATCCTCACATGCGCTTCGATTCGCGCGCGACGTCGGCGCGGGAAGCGCTTGACTACTGGCGCGGCTCGCTTTCGCAAAGCTGGGACATGCAGCTGGCCGACGACGCGGACCCGGCACACTTCCATGCCGACGTGACGATGTGGCGCATGTCCGAACTCATCGTCGGCGCCGCCACCTTCGGGCCAACGCAGACCACTGCTTGAAGCACGGCCTGGCCTGCGAACGTCAGTGCCCGGCCGGATGCTCGGTCAGCACCCTGTTCTTCAGGGCATCAAGTTGTTGACGGGAATAGTATCGGCCCGCGCGAACCACCGCGAATATCTTGTGCATGTTCTGGACGCCGTCGATCGGATTGGCATCCAGCAAAACCAGATCGGCATACTTGCCGGCTTCCACGCTCCCAATGGTCGCCGTCTTGCCGACGAACTCGGCGCCGTTGAGCGTGGCCATCTGCAACACATGCAGGGGCGAGATACCGGCCTTTTCCAACTCGTCGAATTCCTGGTGCAACGAGAAACCGGGCACCAGGAATGCGCCGCCCATATCGCTTCCCGTCGCCATCTTGACGCCCGCCGTGTCGAATAGCTTCACGATCTTCTGGTCCATCGCGTAGGCTTGCCGCAGCGTCTGCTTGGTGGCCGGGGACAGATTTTCAGTGAAGTCTTGCGCCACGCTACGCCAGAGCTTCAGCGCAGTGGGCGCCATGTAGCGCAGATGGTCGTTCACGAACTCCGGCGCATCGCCCATCTCCATCGTATGCAGACGGATCAGCGTGGGCACTTGCCACGTGCCGTTGGCGACGAACGTTGCGGCAAGCTGGCGGCACTTGTCTTCGCTGTAAGTGTCGATCGCGTGCTGGAGCCGAACAATGTCGCGGGCATCCGCTTTCGCGTAAGGGTTGGCGACCAGCTTTTCCATGTACCAGCCAACGATCTTGTCCATGAACGGGATCTTGAACGGAGGCCCCTTGAGGGGAGGCAACTTGGCGAGCTCCTGTTTCAGGGCTTCCTCATCGCTGGAGCATGCGATCGGTATGCTGTCGCCCGCGCCCAGATGCTCCATCGACTTCATGCCGCCCTTGGAAGCTGCCGCGGCATCGACGCCGCTCGGGAGGTGGCCGATGTAGGGAAGACCGAGCCTCTTGGCCTCGGCTTGTGCCGCAAAGAACGTGGGCGCATTGACGGCGATCACCTTGATGAAGTCGGCGCCCTCGGCCTTTTGCTGCCTGACCGTGGCGACCGCTGCTTCCGGTGTGCCTGCATTGAGGGGATTCAAGATCGTCCCCGGCATGCCAAGCAACGCGGGCGAATCCTGCGGCATTTCGAGCGCTCCTGCCTTGCGCTCGGCGAGCAATTCCGAACTGCCCTGCATCTGATGAAAGCCGGTGATGCCATTGGCGAGCATCAGCTCCAGCGTGCCGGTCGGATCACCCTTGCCCAACGGGTGCGCGTGCTTTTCGAGATACCCGGGCACCACGAACTTGCCGTGCGCATCGATCGTCTCGATCAACGCGTCAGGTGCGGCAGCGCCGGCCGGCGCAGTGCTGACGATCTTGCCCGCATCCATGAGGATGCTCATATTGGGTGTGAGACTGCCGTCTTGCGTGCGGACCACAGTCACACCCACGAGCATGACCTTGCCCGTAACCGCGGCCTTGACCGGCGGCTCATGTTGCTTTGAACCACAGCCGCCCAATATGCCGGCGATGCTTGCGGCAAGCAGCAGGCTTTTGCAAAGCGTTGTGACCGACTTTGTCTTGCGCGAAGCGGCTTCGAAAGCGTCATGCGCACAGTAGGCTCGAAAAGGCGTCATTGGGTTCCTGTTTGCGACACATGCGTATATCGGAGGACTGGGTGCATGGCGCGTAGCCGATCAAGTCCTTGGACTCATGTTCGGGCACATCGCAGGTGGGCTCTGCAGAGGTAGTCGGATTGGGAAGTCCGGCACTGAATTCTGGATGATGATGGCGGGAGAACCATCGGTGTTGTCCTTGAGACTGTCAGTCGTGCTGCGAATGCTGCAGCGCCGGAGATTATTCGCGACAGAAAGAATGTCGCCGACACAGGGGCTGCTTCTGGTCCTTTCTGAGATGGACCACGCACCTGTTCGCCCAATCCAACGCCTTGCGCTCCATGTCGATGGCGCGGTTGGGCAAACCGGTAAAGCGCTCAGACTTGCTTCGCGCGTTCGACCGTCACATCAAATCCTGGCACCAGGGTCCGGCAGATCTGTTCCGGTCGATGAACTGAAGCGGCGCCACCGGAGTTGCCTCGACTTCGGCGCCGCGCTCGCCGAACACCATGCGTCTGGGGTCGGATGGCTTGTAAGTGGGCCACCTCGGTAGTCCCGTGCCGTTTGGATTTCCCGTCTTCGCGAAATTCGCATAGTAAGTGGACATCTGGGTTGCCACTTGATAGTCCGCATCGCTCCAGCTTGTCGCGATCTGCTTCAGGTTGTCGAAAGCATATGGAACCTCTGCGCCGTGCGATGGCGCACCTCCCTGCCACTGGGCTGGAGTCGCCTTCTTGAAGAAAAACAGGTAGACATTCGTCGGGTCGTTCCGCGCCTGCAGGTCGGCCCATCGCCACGTCGGGTAAGCAATCGCCATGTCGCCGACCATGTAGTGCGCGGACGCGATCGACTCGGCTTCGGTCGCATGAGGATGCATCTTCAGGAACTCCGGCGCAGATTTTCCGAAGGTCTTTTCTGCCTGCGCGACGAAAGCTGAAGGGGTTTGAGCAGTCTTCCACACTGGCTCGCAGGTGCCGGGGTGGCGGCTGATTTTCATGAACGTTTTTCCTTCGTCCAAGTTCCAGCCCGCGATCAGGTCCACATTGTTCTGCGCTCCACGCGCAAAGGTCTGCTCCGGCGCCTCCTTCAGGAAATAGCCATCGATCGTCGGCGCGAACAAGCCGGGGTGAAACATGTGCCCTTCGCCGTTATTGCTGACTTCGACCAATCGGTCAGCGGGCATCGCACGCAGCTCGGCGAGCGAGTTCGCCTTTGCCACCTGCATAAACGTCTGACCGCGCTTCTCGGCCCAAGCGAGGGGCCTTACCGGCAGCGTATCGACGGTCGATCCCAGTGAGGCACCGCTATCGCCGATACCCCGTCTGAAAAGACCCTTGGCCATTGGCGATGCGGTCAACGCGCTGACGCTCACCGAACCGGCAGATTCGCCGAAGATCGTGACATTATCGGGATCGCCACCGAACGCAGCGATGTTGCGTCTTATCCATTGCAAGGCAGCAAGCTGATCGAGTGCACCGTAATTGCCGGAGGACATGTTCGGCGATTCAGCGGTGAGTTCGGGATGGGCCAGATACCCGAGCACGCCGACTCGATAGTTCAGGCTGACATAGACCAAACCTTTGTCCACGAAGCTGTCGCCATCGTAGTCGGCTTGATTGCTATACCCATAGCCCAGGCCGCCGCCGTGAATCCAGACTAGAACCGGACGTCGGGCGGAGTCCGAGGCCGACCAGACATTCAAGAACAGACAGTTTTCGGACATGCCGCTGCCGCCGATCGGCTTGTAAGCCGGAAACGGGCCTTGCTGGCAGCGGTCGCCAAAATCCCTTGCACTGCGAACGCCAGTCCACGGCTTCGCTGGCTGTGGTTCACGCCAGCGCAGATCGCCGATCGGCGGTGCAGCGTAAGGGATGCCTCTGAATACGCGGACTCCGGCGCTGTCGAGAGTCCCTTCCAGATTTCCCGAATCGATCTTGACCTGTGGAGGACGATCCTGAGCCGACGCGACGGAAGTAAAGGCCATACCCACGGCAAATACTGCGGCATAGAGTGGGCGGGCGAGATTCAGCAAGGGTTGTCTCATTATTTCAGCTCGACTTTGGCAATCCGACCTCGTGATTGGCCCGCAGAGGTCAGGATTCAAAATGCACACGGAGACGGCGGGCTGCTGCGGCTGTGAAGCGCATCGTACAGTTCATGGTTGCATCGAAGGAGATGTCAGAAGTGCCGTACTGATACTAGAAACGAATCGCCGTGCAAGAGGCATGGTCCAGTCTCGATATGGAGCAGGCGCACATCAGAACAATCGCCAAGGTCGGCTTTCGAGAGGCGCTGTCTTTGGGCCGACGAGCGCGACTGGCTGCAACCAGTCGTGGCTGTGTGAAAACGCCGTTGAGCGTGTCCAAGCGCAAATCCGCAAGTCAAGTCGAGCCAAAGTTGCTGCCGACCGCCCCGAGTAATCATGGGAGCGCGATATGCCGATCTTGTGTGCTGTGCTGTGCTGAGCGCGCGTTTTGGGGAGGCCGAGCATGACGAAGCGCTCACGCGCTTAACAACTTCATGGCCCGCATCGTTTTGGCGATGTAGAGGATGCTCATCACGCGCTTTAGGTTGCAAGCCAGCACGTGAGCAGCCAGAAAGCCGCCAATTTGCTATAGAGCTTGGATCTTGCCGACCTGCATGCGACCTTGACGTCCGCGATAACGCCCGGATCCAATGAATGCGGCAATCAATCCGCGCCAGTTGCGCGATCGTGTGCGAGAGCAGTCGCGAGGCGGACTAAGGGACGCCATGACCGGCCGCCCCTACTCTGAGGTGCCGAATGCTGCCGGTACGAAGGATCTTTGCCTTGTCGGATTCATCAACCTCCGAGACCCCCATGAAGAGTTGGTGTCGATCGTCACCGCCCAATACGCACGAGACGGCTCTTTCCTTTCCGATGGGGATGCGAGCGATGACGCGCCCGTCGGGTGAAATCCGCTGGAACTCGTTGTCCCAGAGGAGGGCCACCCACAAGCAGCCCTCGGCATCGAGGCACATGCCGTCCGGGCGTCCGGACAGTTGGGCATGGACGCGTCTTTCGGACAGCGATCCGTCGGCCGACATGGCATAGGCACTGACGCAGCGACCAAACGTCTCGGCCAAGTAGAGGGTGCAGCGGTCGCTCGAGATCGCGATACCATTTGGAAACCGCACGTCTTCAGCGGCCACCTGGCAACCGCCGCCCTCTGTCCACGCGAGAAGGCGCCCAGATACCTCGGGCTCACCTTTCAACAAGTCGAAGCCGGTGTCGCCGACCCAGGCCCGCCCGCTTTGATCCACAACCATGTCGTTCAGCAATCCTTTGACGGCGGTCGACAGGTCCGCCGCCAACTCGGGTTCGCTCCCGGGCAAGATCCACCATAGCTTCCGGTCGAGCGCGGTGGCGGCGAGCAGTCGCCCGTCCGGCATGAAACCCAAGCCCCCGGGGCGTCCGGGCAGATGGGCGACTGCCTTCGCTTCCTCGCCGGGGACTACGCGCATCACACGGAAGTTGTGCACATCGGAGAACCAAAGCGCGCCGTCGCGCCAACGCGGCGATTCCGGCCAGGTGAGCCCGTCGACGGCAAGGCGGGGAAGAGGGGCGACGTGATCGTTGAGGGGCATTGCAGCATGTCGAGCCGAGGTCATATGGGGATCAGGCGTTGACCGCTTGGCGCTGGTGAACTCCGAGCTGGGCAAGTAGGTCGTCAACCACGCTTCCCAATTGCCCTGCTTCGCAGCCCCCAAACACATAGAAGTCGGGACGCACGAGGATCGTTTCGACACCATGCCGCTGAAAGTAGGCGCCGTAGTCACCATCCACATCCATCTTGGCGTCGATGTAGTACGCGTACACACCCAACGCTTCCATCTTCGCGCGACGATGCGCATCGAGCATCGACATCGGATCGCCGACGACGCTGAGCAACGCGAATTTTCCCTTCGGCGAGAAACTGTCGAGCAAGCTCACCGCACCGCGCAGAAGCACTCGCCCTTGAACCGCGAGATCGCCGACCGGCGCGCGCAGACTGCCGTCCGACTCCCGGTGGAGCAGGCCACTGTCGAGTTTGGGAAAGGCCGGCATGGGGGGTTGCCACCCGTTTCGAAAACGCGCGTCGCGTTCCTCGGCGGCCGAGAAGTCGACCGTGCACGGAAGCTTGCCCGACTCGATGGAGATCAGTGTCCAGTCGCGCACATGCGGCGAGCGTTCGGCTTCGTATGAGTCCAGCAGGTCCATGTTGCTCAGGCCACGCAACACCAAGTCGAGCTTCCAGCTCAGATTTGCCGCATCACGAATGCCGGAACACATGCCTTGCCCCATGAACGGCGGCATGGTGTGGGCGGCGTCGCCCATCAGCAGAACGCGGCCATCTCGCCATCGTTCCGCCAGCCTTGCGCTGAATACGTAGGGCAGTTGTCGGACGATCTCGACGTCATCGGGCGTCACACCCTGATCGGCCAGTAACTCCCAGGCCTTCTCGGGATGCGAGAACGCTTCGGGCGTCTCACCCTCGAACATGTACCACTCCCAGCGTCGGTGGCGTTTGCCCAGCGGAAGCACAGTGACCGGCCTTCGCGGATCGCAGATCTGGCCGCAATCCGGATCGAAGCGAGCCAGCTCACGCTTGCGCCGCGCGTCGACCACAAGCCAGCGCTCGTTGAAGCCAAGGTCCTGCTGTTCGATGGCGAGCTGTTGGCGAACAGGGCTGTTCGCGCCATCGGAGGCGACAAGGAAGCGGCCGCAAATGCGCGCTTCGTCGCTGGACACCTCCAGCTGGCCAGCGCCGTTACTCGGTCGAGTGCGACGCATCACAAGCTCGACGTGGTCCGCGTGCTGGATGAGGTCCATCGCCTGCCATCCGAAGTAGGTTGTGACATTTGCGTCCCGCTCGAGCCGTGCCGCGAGTGCGCTGTCGATCAGAGGCATGAACATCATGTAGTCGGCGTTGTAGCCCGAGACACCTTTGGCGCCCCAGGCGAACTCAATCAACTTTTCGCCCTGGGCGTTCTTCCAGATGTAGTCATCGGGCGCTTCGGCATCTGCGAGCACCGGGCCTGCGCAGTCGATGCTCTCCAGCAAGCGAGCGATCTCGTGATCGATGTGGCCGGCTCTCGGATGACCATAGAGGCCTTCATGCTTCTCCACGATCGCCACGCTGTGACCCGCCTGGGCGATAAGGGCCGCGGACGTCATGCCGACCGGCCCCCGGCCGATCTGGATCACGTCGAAGATGGGCAGCGCTTGAGTGTTTGCCGATGTCATGCAGTCTCCTTTGTCTTATGAATGTTCACCGCGACTCGATGTTGGTGGCGAAACCTTCGGGAGGCGGGGGACCCCGGACGTAGGACGAATCCTCGGCTGCGTGGTCCCCGGCCACCCATTCCATGCCGGCAGCAATCCACGAATGGATTGCCAGCAGCGAGTTGGTCTTCATCAATATCTCCGGTCCTCAAGACCTTGCCGGAGGTACAGCAGCAGCGTGAGTCGCTGGCCGACGCACCCATCGGCGGTTGAAATCGTTGATGCGTCGCCGCAGATCGCCGCCATCCAGAATGCCCACGAGCAGCAGCACGGCGCCGGTGACGATGTCCTGCACAAAGGGTTCTACCCCCAGTGCGGTCAATCCCGACTGAAGCGCCGAAAGGACCAGCACACCTCCAGCGATGCCGATGGGGTTTCCGCGCCCACCGCGCAGCGAAACACCACCAATGATTGCGGCGGCCGCGGCCGGCACCAAAGTGTTGGACAGCGGAAGAGGAGACGCTGCGGCGAGGCTGTAGCTCAGGAGGGCGCCGCCGAGCGCGCTGCACATGCCGGCCAGCATGAAGGCCGTGATCACGACGGTGGCGACGGGCACTCCGGCCACCAGTGCCGCCTTCGGATCACTGCCGGCCGCCAGCAGATCGCGCCCGGCCCGAGTCCGCCCCACGATGATGGCCGAGACCGCAAACAAAGCGACTGCCACAAGGAAGCGCACGGACATGGGCCCCAGGATCGGGCCGTCGAGAAGCGCGGGGATGCCCGGCTGGTCGAGCCGAACTTCCTGGTTGCCAGTCACCACATAGGCAATTCCCGTTGCCGTCAACAGGCCTCCCAGCGTGACGCCGATCGAGCTCAAGTTCAGGCGCGTGATGATCGTGCCCTGCACGAGTCCAAATGCGGCGCCGACCGCCACGGCCGCCAGCACGCCGAGCACCGGTGACGATCCGCCCAGAAGCACGGCGACGCAGCCGGCGAGGCCCACGACGCCCGCGACTGACAGGTCGAAGTTGCGAGCCAATATCGTCAGTCCGAGACCCAATGCCACGGGTCCCAAGGTCGCGAAATGTTGCAGCACGCTGTGAGCGGTCGACAGGCTGAGAACCGTCCCGCCGCCCATCGACGCAAACACCGCGACCGTGAGGGCAAGCAACAAGTATGGCCGGGCCGTTCGATTGCTCCAGATGCGAGACATCATTGCTTTCTCCTCCATTGAAGGACGATCACGAGCAGCACCACCAACCCCAGGGCCAACTGCTGGAACTGGGCGTTGAACCCACGCAGCACGAGCACAGCCTGCAGGATCGCGATCAGCAAGGTGCCCAGCACCGTTCGCCCCACCGACCCGCGGCCACCGTGAATCAGCGTGCCTCCCACCAGGACCGCACTGATGGCGCCGTACTCGAAGCCGGCGCCGTGCTGCAGATCACCGGACCCATAGCGCGAGGCGCTCAGCACAGCAGCCACCGAGGTGAAGAGGCCGGCAATGCCGTAGGCCCAGGTCGTGCTTCGCCAGGGCTCGATGCCGGCAGCCAAGAGGGCAGTGGGATTGCTGCCTGCGAGCATGATCGTGCGGCCGACGCGTGTGAAGCTGAGGATGGCCTGGCCCAGGGCAGCGCAGATCAGAAACGCGATCAGGGGTCCAGGCACCGGTCCGAAGTTGCGCTTGAAGATCGCTGCGTCCGCACTCGTGATGTAGAGCCCGCGCCCGCCCGTGAGCACGCTCGCAATCCCAATGATCAGCGACAGCGCTGCCATGCTGACGATGATCGGGTTGGCGCGCAGGTAGCCGATGACCCAGCCTTGCAGGCCGTTCAGTGCGAATCCAAACAGCAGCGTGAGCGCAAATGCCGGCCAGGTACCCAGGGGAAGGACAGCGACGAAGACCACGCTTGACGCAGCCACACTCGCACCGAGGCTGAACGACATGATGTTTCCGCTCAGGGTGATGAACGTCATCCCCACTGCAACGCACCCTACGAAGGACATTGCCGAGAGCAGGGATCGAATGCTCGCCTGCGACAAAAAGCCAGGCGTTGCCAAGGCAACCGCAATCAGCGCAAGCACGACCAGCAACCGGGCGTAGTCGGCCATCCTGAATTGCTGCAGCATGGCCGGCGCCCAAACCATCCGCGGCGCCTGAAGTGAAATTGGTTCGGACATCATTTCTCCGGATGGGTGACGTCGGCGACGATCCGAGGAAGGGTTGCCTCCTGAGCCGCGTAACGGCCGACGATGGTGCCGCGGTACATGGTGACGATCGCATCGGAAAGACCCAGCACTTCGCTGAAGTCGGTAGATGCGACCAGGATGCCGTAGCCCCGTGCGCACAGGGCTCGCATCAACTTGTAGATCTCCGCGCGAGCGCCGACGTCGATGCCGCGGGTGGGCTCGATCATGACAATCACCCGCGTGTCCGGATCGTCGACATAGCGGCCGAACGCTATCTTCTGTTGGTTGCCACCGCTCAGTTCGCTGGCCAGGGACGACAGTCGGGCCCTGTTCAGCGTGACGCCTTCCGCGAGTTGGCCTGCTTCGGTGCGCAACGCGGCACGGTTGACCAGCCCCCATCGGCTGCGGCGTGGCAGACGCGTCGCCACGAGATTGTCGGCAACGGTTTGATTGACGAAGATGCCTTCGCCGGCACGGTCACCAGAGACGAAGCGAACGCCCGCCTGGAAGGCCTTCTCCGGACGTCCCAGCGGGACCGGCCGACCCTCGACGACAACTTCTCCGACGGCATTGTTCAGCAAGCCGCAGATCGCCCGGACCACGCCCTCCGCGCCGCATCCGACCTGGCCGGTGAGGCACACGATCTGTCCTGCGGGCACGGCAAGGTCGATCGGGCCGGCAACGTGGGGGATATTCAATCCACGAATGGAAAGGGCGACCGGGCCCTCGGACGTTGCCTGACGGGTGGGGTACATCTCCCCAAGCGAGCGGCCCAACATGAGTTCGATGAGAGATTTGCGGTCGACATCAGCGACGCTGCAGTCAGCGACCACCTCACCGTTGCGCATCACCGTGGCGGTGTCGCACAGCTCGAAGACCTCCGACAATCGATGCGTGATGTAGAGGATGGATTTGCCAGTCGAACGCACGGCCCTCAGCGCGGTCAGGACGCGGGCGATCTCCTGGTCGGACAGCGTGGCTGTGGGCTCGTCGAGGATCAGGATGCGGGTGTCGCGCGCCAACATCCGCACGATCTCCACAATTTGCCTTTCGCCCGTGTTCAGTTGGGCCACCGACGCGTCCAGGTCGATATTGCCCGCCCCCAGGTCTGAGAGTATTTGTGCGGCGCGTTCGCGAAGGTGTCGGGCCCGGTGGAAGAAGGGAACCCCGATGGTCCCGAGCCAGATGTTGTCCAGCACGCTCAGATCGGGGCAGACGCTGAGTTCCTGCGACACGAGGTTGATGCCGTTGGCTTGCGCCTGTCGGGGGCCGTCGAATCTGCGGACCTCGCCGTCGAGTCGGATTGTTCCGTCGTCCGGAGAGACGATGCCGGTCAACACCTTTACCAAGGTGCTCTTGCCGGCGCCGTTCTCGCCGCAGATGGCTCGAATCTCGCCTGCGCACAACGTCAGCGAGACGTTGTTGAGCGCCCGGACGCCGCCGAATCGCTTCGATAGCCCTTCGATGTGCAGGAGCGGTGCCGGAGCGTGTGCCGCGGAGTCTTGGCGTGCTGCATCAAGGGGCACTGCGGCGGATCCTGCGGCTGACTCCGGCGCCCCTCTCAGTACGAACATGCGCTCTTGACCTCGGCGAGGTTGGCTTGCGTCACGAGGCGGTGTTGTTCAAAGTAGGTCTTGTCCACGGCCTTGCCTGCCAGGACCTCCTGCAGCACTTGAGACGCGCGAGTCGCAGAAACCTTCGGCAGCATTTCGACGGTTGCGGCCATATCTCCGGTGGCCAGGTTCTGCATTCCCACCGCTTGGCAATTGCCGCCGACGACAACAAGGCCGTCCTTGCCGCCAAGCTTCTGGCCGACCGCGTTCGCCGCCTGAATGGCTGCGTTCGCAAGCCGATCGTTCATGCCGTAGATGCCATCGAGATTGCCGGTTGCGGCGAAACGTGCAATCAACTGGCCGGCGGCTTGCTCCGCTGCTACCGGGTTCCAGCGAACATCCTCGACCGCCACGATCTTGGCCTCAGGCGCGTATTTCGCCAATGCGCTCTCGAAGCCCTTCAAACGCGTGGGTGCGATGCCATCGGCGAGCGAACCTGTCACCGCTGCGACCCGCCCCTTGGTCTTGCCGGATTTCATGAGGGCGTTCGCCATCGCTTCGCCGGCGATCTCGCCCAGGCGCCTGGAGTCCTCCCCCACATAAGAGACGATCAGGCCGGACGCGGATTCTGGCAGTGGCGAGATCACGGCCATCACGGGAATGTTGGCCGCCTTGGCGCGTTGCAATGCAGGAAGGATCGCGTTGAGGCTGAGCGCCTGCACCACCACCGCATCAAACTTCTGCGCAACCGCATCGTCGATCTGTCGTGCCTGCAACGATGCGTCGAACGGGCTGCTGAAGATGCTGGCGTCCATGCCCAGCGCACTGCTCTGCGCCTTGAACGTCGTAGCCCAGGTGCCGACGAAGGCATCCTGCGTGGGCGCGAGCATGACGGCAACCCGCTTGTTGCTTTTCTGTGCCAGCGCGGGCGATGCCGCCATGCCCAGGATCGAGGCCGCGCAGAACAGGCGCATGAATGTCTTTGTGAGGTTCACGTTGTCTCCGTTGTTAATTCTTGGCCCAGCTGCACGCTGGGCGACTCATCCATCAAAGCCGCTCCAACGCTCATGCCGACGGCATGGCAAATGTCTGTGAAATCTGCTTGGTCTCCAGAAAGTCGTCCATTGCGCTCGGGCCTCCGAGGCGGCCCATGCCGCTGTACTTGAAGCCGCCTTCTTCGATCTCGACGGCGAGGTTCGCCCAGCTGTTGATTGAAATGAGGCCGGCCTCGAGCCGTCGTGCCACCCGCATGGGACGGTCCACGTCGCGGCTCCACACGCATGCGCTCAGGCCGTATTGCGTGTCATTCGCCAGAGCGATGGCTTCTTCTTCCGTGTCGAACACCTGCAGTGTCTGAACCGGGCCGAACACTTCGTCCTGCACGATGCGCAGGTCTGACGACGTTACAGCGAGGAGGGTGGGGCGGTAGAACGCGCCTTCGGACAGGGCAGGCGAGATCGCGGGACCACCGCGCACGATGGGTTGTGCGCCTTGAGCTATCGCTTCTTCGACCATGGCGTTCACGCGGAGGACTGCGGCCTTGTCGATCATTGGGCCCATGTCCGAATCCGCGGCAGATGCCGCGCCGGGTCGAACCCGCTCCAGTTTCATAGCCAGTTCAGACTGCAAGCGTGAAGCGATCGCGCGTTGGACCAGAATCCGGCTGCCCGTCATGCAGAACTGCCCGGCGAAGACTGTGGCCGATTTCTCGAGGACCGGGAGTAGAGCTTCGAGGTCTGCATCGTCGAAGACCAGATGCGGCGTCTTGCCGCCCAGTTCGAGGCCGACGCGCTTGAGGTGAACCGCCGCGGCCTGCGCGATTCGCCGGCCCGTCGCCGTGCTGCCCGTGAAATGGATCACCGGCACTTCGGGCGATTCCACCATCAGCTTCGCACCTTCCGCTCCCGACTCGATAAAGATGTTGACTGCGCCGGCTGGAATTTCCGGCACGCTGGCAACGATCTGGCTTGCAAGTGCCGCCGTCTGCGCGGCCTCCGCAGGCATCTTGACGACGGCTGTGCATCCGGCGGCAAGCGCCGGGGCCAAGGCGCGAATCATCAGGTAGGCAGGCGAGTTCCACGGAATGATCAGACCTGCCACGCCCGCTGCCTGTCTCAGCGACAGGGACTGCGTGCCAGGCTTGACGTCGAGTACGCGCCCGAAGTTCTGGGTCGCGAGACCGGCCGAGAAGCGTAGGCACCGAACGATATGGCTGGCTTCGTAGGTGGCTTCGCGCCGCATCTTTCCGTTCTCGCGGCATACGGAGTCGATGATGTCGTCGAGCCGGCTGGCATAGGCATCCGCGAGGTGGCTGAGTGCGCCGGCGCGCGCCATCGGATCTGAACGCCAGAGTGTCGTCTTGAACGCGGTTGCGGCACTTGCGATGGCCCGTGAGGCGACCTCGGCGCCGCCGTCGCGATACGTTCCGATGACTTCGGCCGTTGCCGGATTCACGCTCTCCCGAATGTGGCCCATGGCGACCGATTCACCGCCGATCCAATGTGTGGCTGTCGGGTGTGGCACCGGGCTTCCTCAGGGAGTGACGGCGAAGGCCGCCGACAACAGGGCGGCGGCGGTTCCACCTGCGATCGCGCCGCGCTGCTGATCTGTCAAGCCCTTGGCCTCATCCAGAAAATCGACGGGATCCCAAGCGGCCACCGGATAGTCGCCGCCCAGAACGACACGATCCGCCCCCACGCGCTCGACGAGGATCTCCAGCGTCCGGGGGTCATAGACGCAGCTGTCGTAATAGAAATCGCGCAGGTACTCGCTCGGCTTCTTCGATAGGTTCTTGGTCGTCCAGGGCTTGTCGGTCACGTTGCGATCCAGGCGACCCATGTAGTGAGGCATGTAGCCTCCGCCATGTGCCATCACGATCTTCACGCCGCGGTGCCGATCCATCACGCCCTCATAGATCAAGGACGACATGCAGCGTACTTCTTCGATCGACTGGCCGATGGAGTTCCACATCGCATAGTCCTGGAACCACATGTCGCGCACGCCGTCCGGATGAATGAACGCCACCACGTTGTTTTCACGGATCGCGCCCCACAAGTCGTCGAAGCGTGCTTCGCCCAGATAGTCGCCACGATACTGACTGGTGAGATTGATGACGCGCAGGTCCATGCTCAACGCGCGTTCGAGTTCCTTGACTGCCAGCTTGGTGTCGCCAAGCGGGACTCCGAAGCTTCCAATGAATCGATCAGGAAAGCGGTCTACCCAATCGGCGGCTTGGTCGTTGACCAGTCGCGCGAGATAGAGCTCCTCCTCAGGCTCGGCCCAGGTGCGCCCCTGTATCACGTCGCAAGAGGAAATCACATACTTGTCGATGCCCCGAAGTTCCATGTCCTCGATCTGACGCTCGGGCTCGAACATCTTCTTGAAGTTCTCGCTGTCCGTCGGCATTCGCTGCTTGCCAAAGCAAGTGAAGACGCTGTGTGCGCCAGAGCGCTCGAGCACCTCGGCGTTCAGGAAGTGAGTATGGAAGTCGATGCAGTGCGGGCACCATTGGCGATACCGCTGCGCGGTTTGTTCGGACATTGCCTTGTCTCCTATTTGGCTTGACGAACTGTAGGCAATGCCGCTCGACCAAAGAACCCTTGCGGCGCTCAGAAAGGTTGCAGATCGTCCCATATATGGGCTTCTGTGCGGGTCGAGGGTGGGTATCTCCTTACACTCCAAGCCGTGGACTCCCTGTCGCTTCTCCTCGATTCGATGCACGCAAGCACCGCCCTGGCGATGTGCTTTCGCTTGTCCGCCCCCTTCTCCATCGGGAAGCCTCACGTCGAGGGCATCCCGATTCGTGTTTCGGAGGGCGCGCCCTATTGGCTCAAGGTGGCGCAAGGCGACTGGATGCATGTGGAGCCTGGCGATCTTGTCTTGCTGCCGCATGGCGACCCGCATGTCATGGCATCCGATCCGGCCGTGCCAGTGGTGCCACTGTCGCAGGGGTTCACCGAGCTTGGACTGCAGGAGTGGGTGGGCCCGGGCCGCGAGATGCCGGATCCGCGCGTGATGAGTTTCGGCGGGCCTGGTGCGCTCACGACCATCGTGGGCGGTATCCTGGTATTCCGGCAAGCGGCGCGCTTTCCGTTTTTCGAGGTCCTGCCACCGGTCATCCATATCCGCGCAACGGGACGGCCCATGCTGGCCCGCCTTGGGTCGGCCATGCAGGCATTGCTCGAAGAAGCCAAGGAGGCGGAGCCGGGCTGGCACATCGCTGTGTGCCGCCTTGCCGAGGCAATCTTCGTGCAGGCGTTGCGCGCCCACGTCGCGCTCGAGCGCGAGGCTCGGCCCGGATGGTTCGAGGCGCTGGGGGACCCGAAGATCGGCAGAGCGATACAACTGATCCACCACGACCTTGCCAATGACTGGACCGTCGAGAAGCTTGCAACAGCGGTCGGAATGTCACGCTCGCGCTTCGCCGCTCGCTTCTCGGAGTTGCTTGGAAAGTCGCCAATGGCCTACTTGTCGCGAGCCCGGCTTTCACTCGCCGCCGACAAGCTCGCGAGGGGTGGGAGCGTCTCGGCAGTGGCCGCATCCTGTGGGTACGCTTCCGAAAAGGCATTCTCACGAGCCTTCGGCAATTGGTCTGGCAAGCCACCGGCGGCCTATCGCCGCGACACCAAGAACTCGAGCTAGCGACGTTCGACAACGTCGTGCGGTTGCGGCGGTCGAACTGCCGGGCGGCAGTCAAATACTCCCGTCTTCCTGCGCGCGCCTCTTCCGGACGCGTCTGGCGACGGTCAATTTCCGGTTCATGCCGGCTGAGTCGTCTGTGCTGTCGACCATGTTGTGGTAGATCGCATGCAAGGTGCGCAGAGTGGTCTCGACGTCGGCCTTCGGCACGCCAGTGAGGGAGCTCTTCTCGATGCGCATGCCGTGCGGCGTCAGCTCTTTCACCATCGTTTTTCCGGCGGGCGTGAGTGTGAGCAGGAAGGCGCGCTTGTCGGCCGGCGATACCACGCGGGCCACCAAGCCGCGTGTCTCGGCGCTGGCCACCGAGCGCGATAGGTACGACAGCTCGGCGCCGGTGTGGTTTGCCAGATCGGTCAGTGACTGCTGATCCTGGTAGCTAAGCGCGGCGAGCACACGCCAAGTCTGCAAGTTGACGCTGTGTGCCTTCAGTTCGTCGCTGAAGCGCGCGGCGATGATGTTCGCCGCTCTGTTGAGGAGGTAGCCGATCGAATGCTCTACGTCGAACAGCGCCCCGCCGGGCGGCGCAGGGAGCTTCCGGCTCGCGGACCTGGGCATCGGCGCACGCTTGGCGGGGGGCGTGGGAGAGGGCGTTCGGGGAGGACTTCGAGTCATTTCGGCTGGGAGGTTCACGGTGGCGGCGCTGAATCCACGCCATGTCGTTTGGTAGCTTAAACCATGATCTCTGGCCTTTGGCTCCCGCTCAAAACGGTTCGGGTACCACGCGATTCTCGATTGCGCCGATGCCCTCGATCTCGGCGCGCATCACGTCGCCCGCCTTCAGGTAGCTTGGTGGATCCATCGCCACACCGACGCCCGAGGGCGTGCCGGTGGCTAGCAGGTCGCCCGGTTCCAGCGTGAAGGCGGCCGACAGGTAGGCGATCTGGGCATCGATGTCATGGATCATCTGGTTGGCGAAGTCGTCCTGGCGCAACTCGCCGTTCACCCACATGCGAAGACGCAGGGCGTCGAAGTCTGCGATCTCATCGGGCGTCACGATCCACGGGCCGGTCGGACCGGAAGTGTCGAAGGACTTGCCAACAGTCATGGTCGGCGTCGCCAACTGCCAGTCTCGCACCGAGACGTCGTTGCACACCATGTAGCCCGCGATCACCGAGCGCGCGTCTTCGCGACGCACATGCCGACAGCGCTTGCCGATGACCACGCAAAGTTCGACCTCGTAGTCCAGCTTGTCCGACACCTTTGGCAGGTGCACATCGCCATGCGGGCCGTTGATGCACGAGACCTGCTTGTTGAACCAGACCTGGGTCGGCGGCGTCTTGACGCCGACCTTGGTTGCCTCTTCGACATGCTTCTTGTAGTTCATGCCGATGGCGAGGAACTTCGAAGGATTCGGCAGGGGGGCCAGCAACTTCACGCTGGCCAACGGATGCGCATGCGCGGCACTGGCCGGGATCGCCTCGGCGATCGCCAGGACGTCCGCTCCGGCCTGAAGCAGTTCGCGCATCGTGGCGGGGAGCGAAGGCGCGTTGGCGGGCAAATCGATGACCCGATCGCCTTCGACCTTGCCGATCGAAGTCCTGTTGTCGAAAAAGTAGGTGACGAGTTTCATGAGGGTTGCAGGGAACGAAGAAGAAAAAGAAAGTTCAGGCTGGTCGGATGCCCGACGCCGCCTGGGAAACAGGCGCAATGGCCTCGGTGCCAGCGTGCTGCACCGGGAAGGCATAGGTCCTGGGCATGCGCAGCAGCGCCACCGCGGCACAAGCCAGCGTGGCGACAAAGCCGATCAGGGCAGTGCTGTAGGAGCCGGTGGCGTCGAAGGTCGCAGCCATCACGAAGGGGCCGAGTCCGGTGCCCACAGTGAAGATCGCGAACAGGTAGCCGTAGACCTGGCCAAAGGCGCGCAGCCCGAAGTAGCGGCTTTGCAGGTAGCCGATCAGGTCGACCTCGGCGCCGAGGCCGATGCCCACCATGACTGCGCCGACCGTGGTCAGCACCGGGTCGGAACTGGCCAGCAAGGTGATGACGCCGAGCGCGGGAATCACGATGAAGGCGATCGCCACATGCGGCGCGAAGAAGCGGTCGAGGAAGTAGCCGCACGCCAGCCGCCCGACGATGAGCGAGGCGCCGATGCTGGCGAAGATCGACACCGCCTGCTGCGCCGGAATGCCGCGGTCGGTGAGCAGCGGAGCCAGATGCACGATGATGCCATTGGCCACGATGGGAATACACAGGAATACAAAGGACAGGACCCAGAAATTCGTTGTCCGTACCACCTGCCTGGCCTCCAGTCCGGGCAGCATGGCTGAAGTCAGTGCACCACGGCGTGCCGTCGGTTCGCTCAGGAACAGCGCCACCGCCGGAAAGGCGATCACGAACACCGTGGCGCCCAGCGCGACATAGGCGCCGCGCCACCCGAAGTTATCGAGATAGAGCTGCGCGAGCTTCGGAATCAGCGCGGTGCCGAGGCCGACGCCCGTCATCGCGATGCCCATCGCCAGGCCGCGCCGGCGGTCGAAGGCGCCGGCGATCGACTTGGCATAGGGCAGCGGTGCCTGGCCGCCGCTGAACACGCCGAGGACGCAGAACATGCCGATGAACACCGGCGCCGCTGCGGGCGCCAACGACATGGCGGCCGTCGACAGGGCGAAGAAGCTGATGGCCAGCAGCGTGATCGGCTTGACGCCATGCTTGTCGATCAGACGTCCGACGAACGGCGTCGCGGCCGCGGCGCAGAAGGAGCCGAGCATCACCGCGGCCGACAGCACGCTGCGGTTCCAGCCGAACTCGGCCATGATCGGCTTCATCAGCACCGAGGTTGAGAACTGCAGCACGGTCACGTTGCCGACGATCAGGCCCAGCACCGAGCCGAGCACGATCCACCAGGGATTGCGAAGCTGAATGGACACGTTGTCTCCTCGTTTTCTTGGAAATGAAGTCAGGCGGCCGGCTGCCGGCGGTCTTCGACGAAACGGCCGGCATGGAACAGCAGGGGCTCGCTGCTGGCGTAGCTGAAGCGTTCGACCTGACCGAAGAACATGACGTGATCACCACAGTCGGTCATATTGGCCCTGCGGCATTCGAAGCGTGCCAGGGCGTTGGCCAGCACCGGCACATTGCCGATGCCCTGCAGCAGTTCACCTTCGAGCAACGCGAACTTGTTGTCCGACGGTCGCGCGAAATGCATCGCGATGTGTTGCTGGTCGGCGGCCAGCACATGCACCGCGAAGTAGTCCGACGCCGAGAAGGCGGCCAAGCTGGGCGCATTGCGGCCCAGGCACCAAGCCACCAGCGGCGGGTCCAGGGACACAGAGCTGAATGAGTTCACCGTGAGCCCCGCCGCACGACCGTCCTGGCCGAGGGTGGTCACGACGCAGACGCCCGTGGCGAAGCGTCCCAGCGCATTGCGCAGTTCGCGCGGATCGACGGCCGCGCCTTCAATGGTGCTCATTGCTCACCTCGCTGGTTTCCATGGATGCATTCGGGCCCGCGCCGGTGAAGCAGCGGGGATCGCGGGTGGAGCCCCATTGGTCCAGCCACTCGGGGCGCAAGGGAAGCGCGCGTGGCTCGCGCGCGAAGGTCTCGGGAAAGGCCTCCATGCCGAAGCTGTATTCCATCGTCAGACCGTCCGGGTCGAGGAAGTACAGGAACACGCTTTCGGACGCCGGATGGCGGCCGGGCCCGAAGACGATTGGCGATTCGGCGCGACGCAGGCGGCTCAACGCGCGTCCGACGTCGTCGATCTCGGTCACCATGAAATTTACGTGGTGCAGGCTGTGGCCCGGGAACTTTGCGATGCCGATGCCGTGGTGATAGGGGTTCGGCCAGCAGCGCAGGAAGGTGATCATGTCACCGACCGCGTCGGAGATCTTGAAGTTGAGCACCTCGTGCCAGAAGCGCAGTGCCGCCTCGGGCTGCGGCGTGTTGAATACCACATGGCCCAGCCGCTGGATGCGCGCCACCGTAGGCTTGAACGGTCGTGCTGAGTCGTCGGTGGGAACGTAGAACTCGATGGTGGCGCCGACGGTGGGCTCGAAGATCCGTATCGCCCGCTTTTGGGCGCGCGCGTGGCAGGCCTGCGACGTGCTTTCGTGCACCTCGATGTCGGCTTGGGCCAGCCGCGCCAGCAGGGGTTCGAACTGCGCCATGTCCTCGAGCATGAAGCCCGCGCAGCGCAGGCCCGCGCTGGCAGCAGCATGCAGCACGAAGTTGTGATGCTCTTGGTCGCAGCGCAGCAGCACCTCGCCGTCAGCCCCTGTGCCGACGTACTGCAACCCCACCACCTCCTCGTAGTAGCGGCGCGAACGCGCCAGGTCGGTGACGTCGATCTCGACGCGGCCGAATTTCTGATAGCGGATCATTGGGAAGTCCTGCGTCTTCAGTACTGGCCGCGCGGCGGCAGGCCGAGGCGCATCTGGCCGCACATCGTGGAAACGGCGTTCCAGTTGACGCTGATGTGATGCGCCACTGCGTGGATGTCGCGCCATGCGCGCTGCACGCCGTTGTCGAGGTTGATGCCGGTGCCACCCACGGCGTCGAACAGGCCGTTGATGGCGTTCACGCACAACTTGACGGCATAGGCATGGCCTCGACGGAACTCGATGCGCTGCTCGGTGCTCGGCTTGCTGCCGCATGCCGCCATGTCCGACACCACGCGAAGGTCGCGCTGCAGGATCAACTGGGCCGCGTCGACGGCTGCCTCGGCTTCGGCAATGGCCGACTGCACGTGGCCGAAATGGCCGATCGTGTTGCCGCCGCCGACGAAAGCGCCCCGCGTGGTGCGCGCGGCCACGCTCTCGACGAATTCATCGATCGCGCCTCGCAAGGCTGCGACCGCGGGATTGGCCAGCAGGGGCGGAAAGCCGCTCAGGAAGGGGATGCGGTAGATCGGCGACGAATTCACCAGCGCGCCCGGTGATTGCTGATCCAGCACATCAGCGAAGCTCACGCTGCGATGCGCGGGCACGAAGATCTCTTCCTCGATGGCGATGTCCTTGCTGCCGGTGCCTGCAAGTCCGACCGTGTGCCAGTTGTCGATGATCCGGTACTGGCCCTCGGGCACCAGCAGGAACATGGGCCGCGGCGGCTGGCCCTCGCCCGTGGAAAGCATGCCGCCGAGTGCCAGCCAACTCGCGTTGTCGCTGTTGCTGCCGAAGCTCCAGCGGCCCTGGAACTTGTAGCCGCCGTCGACGCTGCGTATCTTTCCGGTGGGCGCGATGCAGGAGGCGACCACCGCCTCGGGCGCTTCGCCCCACACGTCGTGTTGCGCCTGGTCCGGGAACATGCCGAGGACCCACGACATGGCGGCGCTGAGGCCGTAGCACCAGCCAGTCGAGGTGCAGCCGCGTCCAATTTCAAAGGCCAGGCTGCGCAGCTCTTCGATGGAGAGTTCATAGCCGCCGAAGCGCTTAGGTTGCAACGCGCGGTAGAGGCCGGCATGGCGCAGCATGTCGGTGACCTCTGGCGAGACACGGCGATCCTGCTCGGTCTGTCGGGCGCGTTCGCGCACCACGGCGCTCAGGGCGGTGGCGCGGGCCATCAATTCGTCGAAGGTGGGGTTCCTCGCTTTCGTGGCGGCGTCGGCGCGCACAGGCCGCGCGAGGGTGGTTGCATCTGAAGTCACGGTGAGCTCCAATTAGGTTGTAAAAGCGACCTTTTGTCTGAATCGAATTAGAAGACAATATGGTTGCTTTTGCAATCGTATTGGCTGGCTTCCCGACTAGGGACTAACCCTTGGCAGGGAGTTACATCACCACTTCGGAGACCTACAAGACATGGACCACCCAACGCTTCGCCCACGCTGTGGCTGCATCGACATCCACACCCATGTCGTGCCGCGCGACTTCCCGGCCTATCTCGGTTCGCGCATTGGCGTGCCCTGGCCTTCGATGGCGCAGGCGCAGCCCTGCCATCGGCACGTCATGATCTCCGGCAAGGTCTACCGCACCGTGCCCGAGCAGAGCTGGGACACGGTGCTGCGCCGCGACGACATGGACCGCATTGAAGTCGATCGCCACGTGCTGTCGCCGATGCCAGAGCTGCTGTCGTACTGGCTGGCGCCCGACGATGGCGCAGTGCTGTCGCGCTACCTCAACGAGACCCTGGCGCAGATGGTCGCTGACGCGCCCGCACGCTTTAGCGCGCTGGGCGCCGTGCCGCTGCAGGACGTGGACCTTGCGACCCGCGAACTCGACCACGCGATGCACGTGCTGAAGTTGTCGGGCGTAGAGATCGGAAGCAATGTGAATGGCACGGCTATCGGCGACCCTCGGTTCGAGCCCTTCTTCGCAGCCGCGGAAGCCTGGGGCGCAGCAGTGTTCGTGCACCCGCTGCGTCCGACCGGCATGGACCGACTCGTGGGGCCTTCGTCACTCGAACAGGTGGTGGCGTTTCCTGGAGAGATCGGCCTGGCGGCCGCCTCGCTGATCACCGGCGGCACGCTCGCGCGGCATCCCAGGCTGCGCATCGCGATGAGTCACGGCGGGGGCTCTATCCAGGCGCTGGTGCCGAGGCTGCAGTTCGCATGGGAAGCGACGCAGGCGCTGCGCGATGCCATCGAACTGGCTCCCAAAACGGCGGCGCGAATGATGTTCTATGACAACCTGCTGTACGACGCTGCGCCCATCCGAGCGTTGATCGAGATGGTCGGCGAGACTCAGGTGATGGTCGGCACCGACTACCCGTTTGCAATCATGGATCGCGAGCCGGCCCGGCGGCTCCTGTCGCTCGAACTCAGCGAAGAAGCCACGGAGTTCCTGCGATGGCGCAATGCGGCGCGTTGGTTGGCCTACGACGCGGTGTGAGCGCCGAGGGCACTAACGTGCTGAGCCTGTGGTCCGACGAGCAATCAATTGCGTGGGCAGCACGTCGCGCGTGACAGGATTGATGTTCTTCGCGCCGATCCTCTCCAGCAAGCGCCGCGCGGCTGTGCGGGCCATGGTCTCGACCGGCTGCCGGACAGTGGTGAGCCCGATCAATGGCGAACCCGAAAGCGGGTTGTCGTCGAATCCGATCACGGAAAGACCGCCCGGAACGGCCACGCGAGACTGCTTCGCCGCTTCGAGGACGCCGAGTGCGATGGTGTCATTGCCGGCAATGATCGCGGTGACGGGTTTGGGCTGTGCGAGGAGTTGAAGCGCCGACGAATAGCCATGTTCGGTCGTGTAGAGGCCCCACATCACCGGGAGGGCGGTCTGGGGCTTGCCGGAGGGGTTCAACACGCTCAACACGCCCCTGGCCCGGTCCCGGCTGGTCGAAGTGTTTTGGGGACCGAGAACCATGCCTATGCGACGGTGCCCGAGGTCATGAAGGTGGCGCGCTGCCTCGGCGCCAGCGTGGAAATTGTCGATCTCGACCGTGTCTACCGACACATCATCCACCGACCGCACCACCAGCACCAACGGAATGCCGCGTCGCTGGACCTCCGGGACGACCTGCGAGTCCAGGGTGGCGGTGGCGAACACCATCCCCTCGAAATAGCCGTCGATCAAGGGCCGGAAGGTCGGCAATTGCTCGGCTTCGTTCAATGAATCGATGATCAAGGTGGTGTGGTAGCCATACTCGGCGAAGGCTTTGTGCAGTTCCTCAAGCAACAGGGTCATGAAACTGTTGTGCAGATTTCCGACGACCAAACCGATCATCCGACTGGTCGACTTGCGACTGCGCCTGTTGCCCGCGCCAAATCGAAAGCCCAGGTCGGCCGCAGCCTGCTGCACGGACGCGCGCGTTGCCTCGCTGATGGCCGAGTGGCCGGCCAACGCTCTGGAGACGGTTGACTGCGACAAGCCGAGCCGATCCGCAATGTCCTGCAGGCGAACGCTGGTCGGGCCACGCTTTGATTTCGGATACGGCGGCTTCGAAGGTCTGGTTGGCATGGGTGAATGGGATTAAGGGTTACTACTGAGCATATGCGTGCAAGTTGCATAGCCGCATGCGCTGTAATTTTATGCATATCTTGCAACCCAACGGCGCGAAAGGCCGACGAAGGAACCCCCGTGATCAAGCAACTCAAGAGTGGCCAGGCAGCAGCCGGCAAATCGGACCGTGACGCCAAGGTGCGCGAAACCGTGGAAACCATACTGGCCGACATCGAATCGCGCGGTGATTCGGCGGTACGCGAATACTCCGAGAAGTTCGACAAATGGAGTCCGGCCTCATTCAGGCTCGGCCATGCGCAGATCGATGCCTGCATCGCGGCGCTCACGCCGCAGGCCCTGGCCGACATCAAGTTCGCGCAGGCGCAGATCCGTCGCTTCGCGCAGATCCAGAAGAGTTCGATGCACGACGTCGAGATCGAGACGCTGCCCGGCGTCGTGCTGGGCCATCGCAACATTCCTGTGAACTCTGTCGGCTGCTACATCCCGGGTGGCAAGTACCCGCTGATCGCGTCCGCTCACATGAGCGTACTCACTGCCAAGGTCGCTGGCGTGAAGCGCGTGGTGGCCTGCGCGCCGCCTTTCGATGGAAAGCCCAGCAACGAGATCGTTGCCGCAATGGCCCTTGCGGGAGCGGACGAAATCTACTGTGTCGGCGGCGTGCAAGCCGTGGCAGCCATGGCCATAGGCACCGACACTTTCAAGCCCGTTGACATGATCGTCGGCCCTGGCAATGCCTACGTGGCCGAAGCCAAGCGCCAGCTTTTCGGGCGCGTGGGCATCGACCTGTTCGCCGGCCCGACTGAGACGATGGTGATCTGCGACGACAGCGTCGATGCCGAACTGGTGGCAGTTGACCTGATGGGCCAGGCAGAGCACGGCGCGACCTCGCCAGCCTTCTGCATCACGACCAGCAAGTCCATCGCCGCCGACCTGCCGGCGGCTATCGAAAAGGTGCTCGGGCGATTGGACACCGCACCAATCGCCAGCGTCGCGTGGCGCGACTATGGCGAAATCATCTTGTGCGACACCGACGAGGAGATGCTGGCAGAGGCCGACCGCTTGTGCTCCGAACACGTTCAGGTGATGACGAAGAACCCGGATTGGTTCTTGCAGCGCATGACGAACTACGGGGCCCTTTTCCTGGGTCCTCGCACCAACGTCTCCTATGGCGACAAGGTGATTGGCACCAACCATACGCTGCCCACCATGGGTGCCGGCCGCTATACCGGTGGACTGTGGGTAGGCAAGTTCATCAAGACCCACACGTATCAGCGCGTGCTGACAGACGAGGCCTCGGTTCAGATCGGCGAGGTGTGCTCACGCCTGTGTGCGCTGGAACAACTCTCGGGCCACAAGGAGCAGGCCGACATCCGCGTGCGGCGCCTGAAGGCAGTGGCTGGATGAGCACCACGGAGGCACCACTGCAAGGTCGGGTCGCCCTGGTCACCGGCGGGGCCGGAGGTCTGGGTGCGGCGATCTGCGAATCGCTGGCCGCTGCTGGCGCGAGCGTCATTGTCGGATACAACCGCTCTGCAGCGGCCGCCATCGCTCTGGCAGCGATGCTGCCTTCGGACCGGGGCGCTTCGCATTGCGCAATGAAGGCGCCAGTGACCGATAGTGCGGCACTCTCGCTTTTGGCGGGTGACATCGCGCAGCGCTGCGGCCGATGTGACATCGTCGTCAACTGCGCTGGCACCACTCGATTCGTCCCGCACGGCGAACTCGATGCGCTCGACGATGCGCTGTTCGATGAAATCTTGGCCACCAACGTGCGCGGCCCTTTCGCCGTGGTGCGTGCAATGCGAGAGTTGCTCGACCGGAGCGACGCAGCATTGGTGGTGAATTTGTCGTCTATCGCCGCGGTGACGGCCATGGGAAGCAACGTCGCTTACTGCGCATCGAAGGCGGCGGTCGACAACATGACTCGATCGCTGGCGCGTGCGCTCGCTCCGAAAATTCGTGTGCTGTCGGTTTCGCCAGGACTCGCAGATACCGAATTCGTCAAATCAATGGACCCGAGCTGGCGCGACGAGCAGGCGGCCCGAACACCGTTGAGGCGGCTGGCGCAGCCCGATGAAGTGGGCCGCGCGGTGGTGGCTTGCGCCACACACCTGGCTTTCACCACAGGGGCCGTGATACCCATCGACGGCGGACGACCCCTCGCCTGACAGCTATTTGGCTCGGGTCAAAGAGCCTGCGAAGTGTCTTTTGCGAGATTCAACAAGTTGGTCTGTCATGACGACATGCATTGTGTCAGGTCGGTAGATGCTCTGAGAATCCGCTCGCTTCGCTGCCGGAAGCGGTCGGCGCTCCACTGCCAATTCTTCCAAGAGACTGATCTCGTGCTCTGGCTCCGGCAGCGGCCGATCGAAGGACTCGGTCCCCAATGACGGCGCGCTGAATTCCGGTGGTCTAAGACATGAGCGTATGCACATGCAGGCTCGCGCGGCGAATCATGTCGCAGAAGTACTCGGCCGCAGGCGTCAGGGGCAGGCCAGTGCGCTGCACGATGCAGATCGGCTGCGCAACCAGGGGCTCGACGATTTTGATGCGTTCCAAAGCGTCCCGGAAGACCGGCGCTTGCGACCAATGAATCGGCAGGAGCATCAGCAGATCAGAGGACGCCATCACCATCAGGAAACTCAATGCGGATTGCGCTTCGAACACAAGCTTCGGGGCGGGCAAGCCAAGTTTTGCGAACAGGGGCAAAAGCTCTTCTTGCGCGCGTGGCGTGCTCGAGGCGGTCATCCACTCCGCTTCCGCCAGTTCGGTAATCGACGTTGCGTTGGCTAGCGGGTGTCCCTTGCGCCCGAGGACGACCCGATTGGTGTCGAGCAGTTTCTCGACTGTCAATTCACCCGACATGTCCTCGAACGTAGGTCCGACGTAGAAATCGATCGTCCCGTCAATCAGTTGGTTCTCTACTCCCGGCAGCAACGAATCAAGCAAGCGCACTGTGACGCCCGGAAAGCGTTGGCGGAACGGGCCAATGGTGTTGGGTAGCAGTGCCATGTGTGCCACGGGCGAAAGGCACACGGTGATGTGCCCCTGGAGCGCGCCGCGCATCTGAAGGATTTCCTCCTGGGCGCGGGCGACCTCCGTTCGGATGGCCTTGGAACGCCTGAAGAACATCTCTCCCATTGGCGTCAGGCGCACGCCCTTGGCCCGCCGCTCGAATAAAGCCACCCCGAGGTCTTTCTCGAGTTCCTGAATGCTGCGGGTGATCGTCGGCTGCGATACCTCAAGTTGACGTGCTGCGGCGCGCAAGCTGCCACGTTCTGCGACGGTCACGAAGTCGCGCATTGAACTCAGTTTCATGTCCCCAACTCCGGCTGATCAAACTTATCTATCAACAGGGCGCCATTATCGGGATCTTGCATCGGTCCGACCCCCGTGACATCCCGGAGTGGGCTCGTTGTGCATCATTAGAGCGCAGCGATACAGGATGCGTATCGCACCACTCGCTTTCTCATCTGCCAGTCTGTGCCGATCGTTCCTACGATCGGCACATCAAAAAGCGGAGACAACGCAATGAAACCTACTGATCGAATGGGGTCGCCCCCGCCATGACCGGCGCACTCTTTCTCGCCCAGTTGCTGAATGGCTTTCAGCTCGGCGTGCTGCTGTTCCTGCTATCGGCCGGCTTGACGCTAGTGCTGGGCATCATGAACTGCATCAATCTGACGCATGGCTCGCTCTACATGATCGGCGCCTATGTCGCGGCGGCCACCTATGGCCGGTGGAACTCCTTCGTCCTCGCTGGCGTGGCAGCGGTGCTGGTCTCGCTGGCGATGGGTCTCTTGATCGAGCGCGTCGTACTGCGGCGGCTCTACCAGCGCGACCACCTCTATCAGGTGCTCGGCACCTTCGGGCTCATCCTCTTCATCAACGAAGTGGTGCGCATCATCTGGGGGCCGTCGCCGCTGTTCATCAATGTGCCCGAGGCTCTGAGCGGGACCGTGAACCTCTTGGGCTTGCCATATCCGGCGTATCGCTTCGCGATCATTGCCTGTGGTCTGGCAGTGGCCGGGGGCCTCTATGTAGTCATCCACAAGACGCGTGTCGGCATGCTGATTCGCGCCGGCGCATCCAACGCCACGATGGTCTCGGCGTTGGGCGTGAACATTTCGCTGCTCAATGCGGTGGTGTTCGGCGCCGGTGCAGCACTCGCAGGCCTGGCGGGGCTGATGGCGGCCCCGATCCTGTCGGTGCAGCCCGGCATGGGCGAGCCGATCCTGATCCTCACGCTGGTGGTGATCGTGACCGGCGGGGTCGGCTCGATCCGGGGTGCGTTCTATGGGGCATTGATCGTCGGCATGGTCGACACGATGGGCCGAGCCTTGCTGCCCGGCGTCATGCGCGAATTGTTCGAGCGGAGCCTGGCGCAAGCCGCTGGCCCGGCGCTGGCGTCGATGTCGATCTACCTCCTGATGGCCGCGGTGCTCGCCGTTCGCCCGCAGGGACTTTTCCCGGTGAAACATGGCTAACGCTTCCATCATTCAGCTTCCGATTCCCGATGGGAAAACTGCGGCGCGACGCAGGCCGACAGCACGCGTCGTCACGGTCGGCTTGGTGATCGCCTTGCTTGCGCTGATCCCGGTCTATTCGTCGCTCGCCTCGCAACCCACCTACCTCACACTGTTCTCGCGCATCATGATTTATGCGCTGGCCGCGCTGGGCCTGAACCTGGTGCTGGGCTACGGTGCGCTCGTCAGCTTCGGCCACGCCCTGTACATCGGCATCGGTGCCTATGCGGTGGGCATGCTGTCGACGAACGGCATCACAAACGGGTTTGCGCACCTCGGCGCGGCATTGGCGGTGGGGCTCGGTGCATCGGTCGTGATCGGTCTGATCTGCCTTCGCACCGGGGGCATCGCCTTCATCATGATCACGCTGGCATTTGCGCAAATGATCTACTTCCTGGCGGTTGGCCTGAAGAACTATGGCGGCGACGACGGGTTGCCGATCGCGGCGCGCAGCGACTTCGGTGCGCTCGACCTCAGCAACAACGTGGTCCTCTACTACGTCATCTTCGCGATCCTGATAGCGACGTTGTATGCCATCCATCGGCTCGTCAATGCGCGCTTCGGCATGGTGTTGCGCGGGGCCAAGGTCAATCCGCATCGCATGGCGGCGCTGGGCTTCTCGGCCTTGCCCTACCAGCTGGCGGCCTATGTGATTTCGGCGCTGGTCTGCGTGGTCGCCGGCGTGCTGTTGGCAAACCTCACGTCGTTCGCCTCGCCCGCCTACATGGAATGGTCGCTGTCGGGCGAGTTGATCGCGATGATCGTACTGGGCGGCCTGGGCAGCCTGGTCGGCCCGATCATCGGCGCCGGTGTGTGGCTGCTGCTGCAGGAACTGCTGACGTCCGTCAGGCTCGGCCTGCCTTGGGGCCTGGACGACATGCTGCACGATCACTGGATGCTGGTGCTCGGCGCGGTCGTCGTGCTAGTCACGCTGGGTCTCAAGCAGGGCCTCTATGGCTGGCTGCTGGAGGACAAGGAATGAGCACGCTGCAAGTCAAGGGCCTGGTGAAGCGCTTCGGCGGGTTGATCGCCACAGACCATCTCGACCTGGAGGTTCGCCCCGGCGAGCTGCATGCCGTGATCGGCCCCAACGGCGCCGGAAAGACGACACTGCTCAACCAGTTGTCCGGTGCGCTGCTGCCGAGCGAAGGGTCGATCCTGCTCGATGGGGTCGATGTCACGTTCATGCCGATGCCCAAACGCGCGCTGGCCGGCATTGCCCGCTCGTTCCAGATCACGTCGGTGTTTTCGGGATTCGACGTGCTGCAGAACGTCATGTTCGCGGTGCAGGCCGGCAGCGGCCACAGCTTTTCTTTCTGGCGACCAGCCGCTTCGGACCGCGCGTTGCGCGACCCCGCGATGGCAGCGCTGGCCGAAGTGGGTCTCGCCGCGATGGCGAACATTCCGGTTGCTGCGCTCGCGCACGGTGCGCGCCGTCAACTCGAGATCGCGATGGCCCTCGCGATGAAGCCCAAGCTGCTCTTGCTGGACGAACCCATGGCCGGGATGAGCCACCAGGAGTCGCTTGAAGTGGTGGCCTTGCTGCAGCGATTGAAGGGGCGTTACGCGATCGTCCTGGTCGAGCACGACATGGATGCCGTCTTTGCGTTGGCCGACCGGATCGCCGTGCTGGTCTACGGTCGGCCCATTGCCTGCGGTACACCCAAGGATATACAGGACAACCCCGACGTGCGCGCAGCGTATCTCGGCGACCAGGAGGAAATGGCATGAGCGCATTGCTGGAGGTGAACCGCATCGAGACCTGCTATGGATCCAGCCAGGTCCTGTTCGGCATCTCGCTCGAAGTGAGGCCGCACGAAGTCGTGACGCTGGTGGGCCGCAACGGGATGGGCAAAACGACCACGGTCAAGTCGATCATGGGACTGTTGACTCCGCGCGCCGGCAGCGTGCGGTTTGCCGGTTCCGACCTCAACGGCCAGCCCCCGCATCGTGCGGCGCAAGCCGGGCTCGGGCTCGTTCCGGAAGGCCGCCACGTGTTTCCCAACCTCACGGTGCATGAGAACCTTGTCGCCACTGCCGGCAACCGCCACAAGGCTGCGCAAAGCTGGAACCTCGAGCGGGTCTACGACATGTTCCCGCGCCTGAAGGAACGCGAGCGCAACCTTGGCGCCAACCTGTCGGGAGGTGAGCAACAGATGCTGGCGATCGGCCGCGCGCTGATGACCAACCCATTGCTGCTGATCCTCGACGAGGCCACGGAAGGCCTTGCACCCTTGATCCGCGCGGAGATCTGGGCGTGCCTCGAACGCCTCAAGACAGCGGGGCTCGCACTGATCGTCATCGACAAGAACATCGGCCCGCTGATGCGATTGGCCGACCGGCATTACGTGGTCGAGAAGGGCCAGGTGGTGTGGTCGGGGAGCAGTGATGCCCTGCGCTCGGAACCCGGCGTCGTGAGCGAATACGTCGGCGTCTGATCGCAAGACCCCGAATCGCAATTCACCGCGCACGTGCGATTCGGCATGGGCGCACCACATCTTCCATTCACATCCTAACGATCGAGGCTACCTTGACCGACAGTGCAGACATCCAAACACGCGTGCTCATCGTGGGCTCGGGCCCGACCGGGCTCGCCCTCGCCATCGAACTGGGTCATCGCGGCATTCCATGCCTGGTCATCGAGCGCAATGCGCGCGTCGGCCATGCGCCGAGGGCCAAGACTACCAACGTCCGGACGCGCGAACACATGCGCCGATGGGGCATCGCCGAAACCTTGCGTGCGGCGTCGCCGCTGGGCGTGAGCTACCCGTCGAATGTGCTCTTCGTGACGCGGCTGGCCGGCCATGAGCTTGCGCGCTTCGAGAACGCGCTTTATTGCGGGCCGGGACGCAACCCGTTCTATTCGGAGCACTCGCAGTGGATTCCGCAGTACACGGTCGAAGAGGTGATGCGCGCGCATGCCGCATCCTTGCCGGGCGTGCAGATCTGCTTCAACACGGAACTGGTTTCGTTCGAGCAGGACGACCGTGGGGTGCATGCTGTCACGCGCAGCCTCGAGACCGGCGCGGTGCGCGCGGTAAAAAGCGAGTTCCTTGTCGGCGCCGACGGGGCACGCAGCACCGTGCGCGAGGCGATCGGCGCGCGCATGAACGGCACGTACGGCATGTCCCGCAACTACAACGTCGTGTTCCGCGCGCCGGGTCTTGCGAAAGCGCACCGTCACGATCCCGCCATCATGTACTGGCAGGTGAACGCCGACGTGCCCAGCATCATCGGACCGATGGACAGCGACGACCGGTGGTACTTCATGCCGACCGGCGTGAAGGAGGGCTTCAAGTTCGAACCGTCCGAGGCGCCAGCGCTCATCCGCAAGGCCTCCGGCATCGACCTGCCTTACGAAGTGCTGAGTTCCGACGAGTGGGTGGCGAGCCGCCTGATCGCCGACCGCTACCGGAGCAGCCGCGTGTTCCTCGCAGGCGACGCGTGCCATCTGCATCCGCCGTTTGGCGGGTACGGAATGAACATGGGCGTCTCGGACGGTGTGGACCTCGGATGGAAGATAGCTGCCGTCCTGCAGGGTTGGGGCGGCCCCGGTCTGCTCGACAGCTACGAAAGCGAACGCCGCGGTGTGCACGACTACGTGATGGACGAGTCAGTGGCCAACCACGCGACGCTCGGCAACCAACTGTGGCAACAAGGCATGGAAGACGATGACGAAGCCGGCGCCGCATTACGCAAGGAAGCCGGTGCTCGCATTTCGGCCGCTAAGCTGCGCGAATTCGCCACGCTCGGCGTGATGCTGGGATACCGCTACGACGCGTCGCCGGTGATCGTGGCGGACGGAACGCCTGCGCCGGCCCACGACTTCCTGAACTACGTGCCCTCGGCGCGACCGGGCTGTCTCGCGCCCCATGCGTGGCTGCATGACGGCACATCGCTCTACGACCATTTCGGCGCCGGCTTCACGCTGCTCGTGACGGATGATTCCAATGGCGACGACATCGAGCGCGCGCGAGCGTCGGCTCGTGTAGCGGGGGTGCCGCTGGTCATCGTGCGGCCGCATGGCATGGCGCTGGCCGAACTCTACCGCGCACGGTTCGCGCTCATCCGTCCCGACCAGCACGTCGCATGGCGCGGCGATGCGTGGCCGTCCGATGACATGAGGCTTTGGCATCTGGTCACCGGCCGGCGTGAAGAGCAATCGACTGATGCGAAGCCGCACGGCCGAGTGGAACGTGAAGCGGTTCCGCAGCGTTGAACCTCGTGGCGCGCGGATGGTCTCTTTCGCATACGTCTACAAGGACCAATTACGTTCCGCAATCGGAGCAAAGCCTCAGGCCGCGTAGCTAACGGCCGTCGCGAGGACCTTGGTCGTGTGCTTATGCGGAGTTTCCGCGCTAGGAAGTGCGTGATGCCCAGGCGTTCTGGCCCGAACTGGGCGAAGAGAATTTGCCCCGAGAACGCTTGTCAGGTGCTCGTGGCGTTCGACACGCGGGTGTCGCTCGCTTGCTCGCCTCGAGCAAGCGACGCGCGCTGCGTGCGCGTGCTCGAGGCCATAGCGACGTTTGACGGCAAGATCACCCACATCGACTACCACCACGTCTGCCAGACCAGGCGTCGAGCCGCACCGCCTACCGGGTCAGGGAAGCGAGCACTGCGCGTGGAAGGGATCCTGGTAGTCCTTCAATGACGTCGCCACGGTCTTCAGGCTTACGCGCCCCTTCGCATCCTTGGCGACTTCGAACATGCGCAGGTCCTGGATCGGGAAGTTGTTGTTGCCGAAGCGGAACGACCCGCGCACGGACTTGAAGTCCGCGGCCTTCATTGCCGCGGTGAAGGCAGTCTTGTCCGTTACGTTGCCCTTGACCTTGGCAATTGCGGAGTCCAGCAGCAGCGCACCGTCGTAGGCCTGTGCAGCGAAGTTGGAGGGAATGCGGTTGTACTTCTTCTCGTACGCGTCGACGAACTCGCGGTTCGCGGGGTTGTCGATGTCCGGTGCCCACATGTGGCCGCTCAACGCGCCCAGTGCACTGTCCTTGAGGGCGGGCAGGGAGGTGCCGTCGATCGTGCCGGTCGACAGCAGTGGCAGTGTCTTGAGCAGCCCGGCCTGCTGGTACTGGCGCACGAAGTTCACGCCGAGCGCGCCCGCATAGAACACGAACACCGCATCGGGCTTGTTGGACGCGATCTGCGTGATCTCGCTCGAGAAGTCGAGCTGGTTCAAGGGCGTGTAGACCTCATCCACCACGGTGCCCCGATAGTAGCGCTTGAAGCCGGCAAGCATGTCCTTGCCGGCCACATAGTTCGGCGTGAGCAAGGTCACCTTCTTGTAACCCTTGTCGGAGGCGTACTTGCCCACGCCTTCGGTCAGCGTGTCGATCTGGAACGACACGACGTACTGGTAAGGCGAGCACCCCGCGCCCGCCAGCGCCGAAGGCCCCGCGTTGGTGCTCAACAGGAACACCTTCTTGTCGGTGATCGGCTTGGCGACTGCCATCATCACATTGGATGCGGTCATGCCCGTGATGATCGGCACGTTCTCGCGCTCGATCATCTTCTGCGCCAGCTGCAAGGCCACCTCGGGCTTGAACTGGTCGTCTTCCTTCAGCACCTGGACGGGGACGCCGCCGAGCTTTCCGCCGCGCTGCTCGACGGCGAGCATGAAGCCATCGTACTGGTCCTGCCCGAGTGTGCCGAGCGGGCCCGAAAGCGTCGCGAGGAAGCCGATCTTCATCGGGGTCTGGGCACCAGCTTGGGAGCCGGCGAGCAAGGCAAACGCCGCCGCAGCAGTGCATAGCAAACGATGGGTCAATGGTGTCTCCTGGAATTGTTGCGGTCCATCGTAGGGGCACGCATCGCGCGCGCACAGATGAGAACTTGCGACGAGTGATAGGCAAGTCGGATCACCGCCCGCGCAGGGTTGGTGTTTCCACCGAGATACAGGAAGCTGATCGCGGACGGCCATTGCTCATCTTCGAAAAAGCTACGTCGCCTCCTAGAGTCCGGCACGCTCGCTTTCGCCAGCGCGCCTTCCCTGATCAACCAGCGTCGTTTCAAAGATTTCGATCAGCTACAACTAAGAGGCAATGCCAATGAAGAAAATCGCCGTCCCCATGATCCTTCTCGCAATCGCGGGAGTTGCCGGGGCCCAGTCCTCCGTCACGCTCTTCGGCGTGATCGATACCTCGATCAGCTCGTACGGCACGAAGAGCACGCGCTATGTCGTGCCCGAGACGACCATCAAGCAGACCCAGACGGTACTCTCGAGTAACAGCTTCGTGCCGAGCCGTCTCGGCTTTCGCGGTACCGAAGACCTTGGTGGCGGCCTGTCCGCGAATTTCTGGCTGGAGGGGCAACTGGCCACCGACGATGGCGGCGCGGCGTTTTTCTCGCGGCGCTCCACCGTGAGTCTTGCAGGTCCTTTCGGTGAGTTGCGCCTGGGCCGCGATTACACGCCGACCTTTTGGATCGACACGCTGTTTGACCCGATGAACAACATCGGCGTCGGGGCGAGCCTGATCGGCTCCGTCAACGGCAGGATCGCGCCAGCGGCAGCGTTGTCGGGCGGAGGGCTTCTCAACACTCAGTTGGGCGGAGCGTTGGACAACTACATTCGGACCAGCAACGCGATTGGCTACTTCCTGCCGCCGGGGTTGGGCGGCTTTTACGGCCAGGTGATGTACGCGCTTCCAGAGGGAATCAAGAACTCGCTGGTGCCGGGCAGCCCGTCGAATCGCGGCGGCCTCTATGGCGCGCGCTTCGGCTACGCCAACGGTCCGCTTGACGTGGCAGGTTCGTATGTGGAGAGCACGCCGGTCGATGCGGTGGCGCCGTTCATCACGCCGGCGCGCGAGCGCAAAGTCAAGATGGCCGATCTTGCCGCGTCATACGACTTCAAGCTGTTGAAGCTGTTCGGCGAAATCTCTCGTACCACCGACGACCTCGTTGCAGCGCTTGGCAGCACGGGCGCGCCCAGTGCGTTGACGTCGCGCACCTCGACCAACTACGAAGGCGCGCTGGTCGGCGTGACCGTGCCGATTGGAGCTGGCATGGTTCGCTCGGCGTATAGCTATGTGAAGTCGAAGACCGACGCGCCCGGTTTGTTGCCGGCCAACCAGGATGCATCTGCCTCGCGCTTTGCCATCGGATATGTGTACTACCTGTCGAAGCGCACGTTGCTGTCCGCAACGGCCGCATACACCCGAATGAAGGACGCCCAAAACAACCCCGTCATGGGCATTCTCCCCGGCCTCGCCATCGGGTATGTCACGACGGGGGGATATGCGCCGCGCTCGTCGACGGGCTACGACGTTGGCATTACGCACTCCTTCTGATTCATTCTTCGTATCAGCGCAGCGGCTTTCGCATCTTCCGCGAAAGCCCTTGCGTCCGTACGATCTGCGGCCAGGGCGAACGCCGTGCTTTTTCATTCTCAAGGTACCCATGATTTTTTCAAGAAGCAGGTCAGTGGCAGTGGCGCTCGCATACGTTTTTTCGGCAGGTATCGCCCTTGCGCAAACGCCGATCAAGATTGGCTACCTCGGCACGCTCTCCGGCCCCGTGAGCCCATTGGGCCAAGACATGTATGACGGTTTCCTGCTGGGTATCGAGCAGAACGGCGGCAAGCTCGGTGGTACGCCGGTGCAGGTGATCAAGGAGGACGATCAGTTCAAGCCGGAGGTGGCGTTGCAGATCGTCAACCGGATGATCGAGAAGGATAAGGTTTCCATCATCACGGGCATCACCGGCTCGAACGTGATGATGGCGGTGAACAAGTCCATCACCAGCAAGGAAGTGTTCCTGGTCGGCGCCAACGCCGGTCCTTCACCGCTGGCCGGTGCGCAATGCTCGCCCTACCAGTTCGTCTCGTCCTGGCAGAACGACAGTTGGGCGGAGGCCGCCGGCAAGTACGCCAACGACAAGGGCTACAAGCGCATGGTGCTGGTCGCGACAAACTACCAAGCTGGCAAGGACGCCGTCAACGGCTTCAAGAAGTACTTCAAGGGTGTGGTCGTCGACGAGATTTACCCCGGCATCACACAGCCTGACTTCTCGGCGGAGATGACGCAAATCGCCTCCCAGAAACCAGATGCAACCTTTGCGTTCATCCCGACTGCCAACATCAACTTCATCCGGCAGTACCAGCTGGCAGGGCTGTCGAAGACCGTGCCGCTTCTGACGGTGGGTATGGCAGATGCCACCACACTTGGCGCACTGAAGGACGCGGCGCTGGGCATCCAGTCTGTGCACTTCTGGGCACCCGATACCGACAACCCTGTGAGCCGGCAGTTTGTCGATGCCTTCGAGAAAAAATATGGCCGCATACCGTCGAACTATGCCGCGCAGGGCTACGACTCCGCACTGTTGCTTGATACCGCCATCGCGCGCGTCAAGGGCGAGGTGGGCAACAAGAAAGCCTTCATGGCGGCATTGAAGCAAGGCAGCGCAAAGTCGGTTCGCGGCTCGCTCAAGTTCAACAACAACAACTTCCCGATCAACGACTGGTACGCATTCGAGGTCGCGAAGGACGCCAAGGGCCGCGTGAGCTTGAAGACGGTCGCAACGCCGCTCAAGGACTATCAGGACTCCTACCACACGCAATGCACGATGAAGTGAGAGAGATGCGCTCTCAATCGAAGAGACAACCAAGGAACAAGAGATGACAGAAGCAGTAGCGACCAGAGTCCGCCAATATCGCCAGTTGATCGCAGGCGAATGGGTCGATGCGGAGGAGGGCGCGACGTACGACGACTTCAATCCTTTCAACGGCGAAGTGTTTGCGCAGATCCCTGCGTCGAGCGGCGCTGACGCGCAACGTGCCATCGACGCCGCCGACAAGGCGTTTCCCGCTTGGGCCGCGATGGGCGCGCGACAGCGCCAGGCGCTGTTCCTGAAGGCGGCCGACATCCTCGAGCGGCGCGCCGACGAAGTGGTGCTGCTGATGGCGCAGGAGACCGGCTCGGCCGCGCCGTTCTCGCGGTTCCAGGTGCAATGGGCTGTCGGACTGCTGCGGCAGGCTGCCGGCTATCCGTACCTGCCGGGAGGAGAGATCGTTCAATCCGACACACCTGGCGTGTTCGCGATGGCGCTGCGCAAGCCGCTCGGCGTCATCGGCGGCATCTCCCCATGGAACGGTTCGGTGGCGCTGGGCTTTCGCACAGTCGTCGCGCCACTGGCCTGCGGCAACACCGTGGTGCTCAAGCCTTCGGAGGACGCACCCGTGTGCGCGGGCATCCTGATGGGCGAGATCATGACGGAGGCCGGCTTTCCGCCAGGCGTGCTCAACGTCGTCACCCATGCGCCCGGCGCAGTCGGCCCAGTCGCCGACAAGCTGTTCGAAAGCCGGAAGGTGCGCGCCTACAACTTCACCGGCTCGTCGGTGACGGGCGCCATGCTGGCCGCGCGCGCCGGGCAGCACTTGAAGCGCATCGCGCTGGAGCTGGGCGGCTACAACCCGATGATCGTGCTGAAGGATGCCGACCTCGACTACTCGATCGACACGGCGATCTTCGCGGCCTTCTTCCACCAGGGGCAGATTTGCATGAACACGCGCAAGATCCTTGTCGAGCGCCCGCTGTTCGATGCCTTCCTCGAGCGCTTCGTGGCACGCGCGCAAGCGATCAAGGCCGGCGACCCGACCAATCCCGCGACCAAGATCGGTCCGCTCATCAATGACCGTGCCGTGGCCAACGTGCGCAAGGGCATCGAGCAAGCCGTCGCCAAGGGCGCACGCTTGCTGGCAGGTGGCACCAGCGAAGGCCGCTGCTTCGCGCCGACCGTCCTTGTCGACGTGCCGCCGGATGCGCCGATCTACTGCGAGGAAGTCTTCGGGCCCGTCGTGATCGTCGAACCTTTCGACACCGAGCAGGAGGCCATCGACAAGGCCAATGGCACCGACTTCGGCCTGTCGGCGTCGGTCATGACCGCGGACGTCTGGAAGGGCATCATGCTCGGCGGAAAGATCCAGTCGGGCATGGTCAACGTGAACGGGCCGACCATGGGCGGCGAGCCCCAGATTCCTTTCGGCGGTGTGAAGGACAGCGGCTGGGCGCGCTTCGGCCGCTGGGCCATCGACATGTTCACCGACCTCAACCTCGTCACGGTGAGCCAGAACAAGCGCCAGTATCCGCTGTAGGCCGGCTGCCCGGGTCCCATTGGAAAGAAAACACATGAAGAAGATAGACATCTACAACCACGTCCTGCCGCCTGCGTATTTCGAACTCGTCAAGACGCACTCGAAGGACGCCGGCATCGTCAAGCGCATGGCCGGCCTGCCCATGCTGTGGGACCTGGAAGCCCGCGCGAAGATGCTGGTGGAGAAGTTCCCGGACGTCGTCCAGGTGCTGACGCTCAGCGCGCCTGCGCCCGAGTACCTCGGCGGCCCGGACCAGTCGCCGGAATTCGCCCGCGTGGCAAACGACGGCATGGCAGAGATCTGCAAACGCTGGCCGGACCAGTTCCCCGTGTTCGTGGCCTCATTGCCGATGAACAACGTGCCGGAAGCACTGAAGGAAATGGACCGCGCGATCAACGAACTCGGCGCGCGCGGGGTGCAGATCATCTCGAACGTGAATGGTCGTCCGCTCGACGACGCCGAGTTCTTCCCGGTCTTCGAGCGCATGGCCAACACGCACGACCTGCCGATCTGGATGCATCCGTTCCGCCCGGGCACCACGTCGGACTACAAAGGAGAAGAGCGCTCTAAGTACGAGATCTGGCAGGTGCTGGGATGGCCCTTTGAAACCTCGGTGGCCATGTCGCGGATGGTGTTCTCGGGGCTGCTCGAGAAGCTGCCGAAATTGCGCATCATCACGCACCACTGCGGGGGCATGCTGCCTTACTTCGCAGGTCGCGCAGAGTCGCTGTGGGCGCAGCTCGGCAGCCGCAGCGTCGACGGCAGCGAGGCCGACGTTCTCAAGCGCCTGTCGAAGGCGCCCATCGAATATTTCAAGATGTTCTACGGCGACACGGTGCTCGGCGGCTCGCGCTCGGCGCTACGCTGCGGCATCGACTTCTTCGGCGTTGACCACGTGGTGTTCGCCTCCGATTGCCCGTTCGATCCCGAGGGCGGTCCGATGTTCATCCGCGAGGGCATCCGGTCCATAGCGGACCTTGGCTTGAGCGATGAAGACCAGGAGAAGCTTTACCTGGGCAATGCGCTCAGACTGATGCGCCTGTCGCACATCGGCAAGCCATGACGCAGGCTTCGCCCCGGTCACTGCCCGTGCCGGCGCTCCATCTCCCGCGCACCCTGTTTGCGGACGGCGCGATCGCCGCGCTGCCGGCGGAACTGGCCGCGGTGGGCGTGTCGCGGCCGCTGCTCGTCACCGACCGCGGCGTGTTTGCAGCGGGGCTCGCTGCCAGGGTGATGTCCGCCTGCAGCGACGCCTTCCCAATGGTTGTCTTCGATGGCGTCACGGAGAACCCGTTGTTCGCAGACGTCGACAGTGGTGCGACGCTCTACCGCGCAAGTCGCTGCGACGGCGTCGTGGCGCTGGGCGGTGGATCGGTGATCGACACGGCCAAGCTGATCGCCTTGCTGGCCACCAACAACGGCTCGGCGGCCGACTACGTGGGCGTGCCTGGCGTGGTCCATTTCGCCGGGGCGCCACTGCTGGCGATACCCACAACCGCCGGCACCGGCAGCGAGGCGTCGCCCTCGGCAGGCATCCATCCGGACGCGACCACGGCATCGCTCGGCATGAACTCGCGGCACCTCGTGCCAACGGTGGCGATCCTTGATCCGGGTCTCACGCGCAGCTTGCCGCCGCGCCTGACGGCCGCCACCGGAATCGATGCGTTGTCGCACTGCATCGAGGGCTTGTTGTCGAAGAAGAGCGTGCCGCTGGGCAACGCAATCGCGCTCGATGGGATTGCACGCGTCGCGCGTTGCCTGCGCCGTGCGGTGCGCGACGGCAACGACACCGAAGCACGCGCCGAGATGATGTTGGCTGCCTACGCTGGCGGCGTGGCCATCGGCATGGGCTTGGGCCCGGCGCATGCCGTGGCGCTCACCTGCAGCGACCAGGGCTTCCCGCACGGCGTGCTGAGCGGCATCGGGCTCGTGGCCACGCTGGACGGCACGGCGCGCCAGTCGCCCGAACCCGTCGCGGCGATCGCACGGGCGTTCGGGTTGGACGCGTCGGCATCGCTTTCGGAGGCCATCGCGTCGTTGATGCGCGAACTCGGCTTGCCCGCGACGCTTGCGGAACTCGGTTACGCGGCCAGCGACGTGCAGCGACTGGCCATAGCAGCCAACGCCAGCCACTTCAATCTGTTCGCCCCTATGCATCCGACACCGCTCGAGTACGCGGCGCTGTTGCAGTCGTCCTTGAAGAGAGAGTAGGCGCATGGACATCCAACGCAGACAGCGTCTCCAAGGGGGGACTATCCGTATCAACCGATGGGACCGGCCGTCGCCTTCATGGACAAGGTCGTCATCAGCGAGGCCGATCCCGAGTCGATCTATCACTTGAACGCCCGCCGCATCTTTCACATCGAACAAGCGACATCATCATGAATCTGCTTCACTCCGTCGGATGGTTTGCAACCACCATGCTGGCCGCCATGGCCCCGATCTCCCTGCATGCCGAGCCCGCGGAACTCGGCGAGGTGGTTCACACCGTGTCCGGCGCCGTGCGCGGCTCGCCCCGAGATGAGAACGGCGTGCTTTCCTTCAAGGGGATGCCATTTGCCGCGCCGCCTGTCGCCGATCTGCGCTGGCACGCACCGGAGCCGGTCAAGCCCTGGACCGAGGTGCGCGACGCCACGAAGTTTGGAAATCGCTGCCTGTCGGCGCTCCCCAACGATCCTGAGCCCGGGCCGGCACGTTCCGAGGACTGCCTGTTCCTCAACATCTGGACTGCCGCGCACAAGCCCGCCGAGAGGCGGCCAGTGATGGTGTGGATTCACGGCGGAGGCTTCCAGTTCGGCTCCGGGTCGGCGCCGTATTTCAATGGAACGCAACTTGCGCGCAAGGGCGTGGTGCTTGTGACCTTCAACTACCGTGTCGGCGTGCTGGGCCACATGGCGCACCCTGCGCTCGACAAGGAAGGCGCTTCGGGCAACTATGGCTTGCAGGATCAGCTTGCGGCGCTGCACTGGGTGAAGGCCAACATTGCGCGTTTCGGCGGTGATCCGGACAACGTCACGCTGTTCGGGGAGTCGGCCGGCGCGCACGCCGTCGGTCTTCTCATGACCTCGCCGTTGTCGAAGGGCCTGTTTCATAAGGCCATTGGTCAAAGCGGCGCCTTCTGGGACGGAAAGAACGGGCCGATGGAGGGCTTCGATGAATCCCGGGCGCGCGGCGTTGCATTCATGAGGAAACTGGGCGAAAGCTCGATCGCTGCATTGCGTGCGATGCCCGCTGAAAAAATCAATGCTGCGGCCCCATGGGACTTCACCATGAATCCGATGGTGACGGTGTTCTCGCCCAATGTCGATCACCATGTGCTCCCGGACTTCCCGTCGGCCCGCTATGCGAGGGGCGAATACATGAAGATCCCGCTGCTCGCTGGCTGGAACGAGGCCGAGGACTATCCGTTCCGCGCCTTCTCGCTGCCGCATGGCAACGCGCAGGAATTTCGCGATGCGGCCGCGCGTATGTTCGGAAAGGATCGGCTCGCGGAATTCCTGGCCCTGTACCCCGCCAGTACCGATGCCGAAGCGGTCGCCTCGTCCAACGCGCTCACAGGCGACATCACGATCAGCGAGCAGACCTGGAAGTGGCTGGAGTACCAGCAGGCGGGCGGCCGCGTGCCGGTCTATGGCTACAAGTTCACCTACACGTCGCCCTATGTGCCCATCGCGTCACACATCACTGAAATCCCGTTCGTCTTCGGAACGCTGACCCCGCAGTTCATCATCCACAGCAACAAGCCGCCGGCAGAGGCTGACCGCGCGCTCGCGCAAACGATGATGTCGTACTGGGTCAACTTCGCCACCCGTGGCAATCCGAATGCGGCCGGCCTTCCGATCTGGCCTGCCTATGGCGACAAAGGGCTCATTCAGAACCTCGGACAGGTCGTGGCACCGCAAGAGAACGCGCAGGCCGCGCGCTTCAGGTTCATCGCAAGCTATCGCGCCGGTGGCACTTTGCCGCTTCGCTGGCGGCGAGACGTCCCCTGATCACATCGCGCGGTGATTCGTACTGTGTATCACCGCGCGGATTTTGGGATCTGTGCGCGCGGACCATGGCGTCGCATGATTGCCTCTCAATAGGATCTGGAGACACACAACGTGGACGCAATTACAAGACGCAAGGCCTTGCTCATGGTTTCAGCCGCAGCCTGTGGCGGGCCGGCGCTGGCCCAGGGCGGAGTTGGCGCTTTTCCATCACGCGCCGTGACCCTTGTCGTCCCGTTTACCGCAGGCAGCGGCAGCGACACCATCTCCCGAATCATCGGGCCGCGGTTGGGCGAGCTGTGGAAGCAGCCTGTCGTGGTCGACAACCGGCCTGGTGCCAGTGGCAACCTCGGTGCCGATCGCGTGGCCAAGTCGCCGCCCGATGGGCAGACCCTGCTGATGGCCATCAATACCCTCGCGGCAACGCCATCCCTCTACAAGACGCTGCCCTACAACCCAGCGACGGACTTCACCCCGATTGCACGGCTGGCCACCGCAAGTTTTGCCTTGATCGTCAACAACAACGTGCCGGTGAAGGATGTGCGATCGCTGGTGGCATATGTGAAAAGCAAGCCGACCGGCTCGCTCAACTACGCATCTCCCGGCAATGGCACGCCGCATCACATGGGCATGGAACTGGCGAAATCCGCGCTTGGCATCGATGTCGTGCACGTGCCTTACAAAGGCTTTTCCGGCGCGCTGACCGACACCATGGGCGGGCAGGTGCAGATGATGCTCGCCACTGTGCAATCGGTGCTGCCGCAGGTGCAGGCCGGCAAGGTCCGGATGCTGGGCGTGACTGGCGCCGAGCGTTCGCCATTGATGCCGGACGTGCCGACTTTCCGTGAGCAAGGCATCAGCGCGCTGGAGCCCGTGGATGCCTGGTATGCGGTGTTCGGTCCTGGCGGAATGTCTGCCGCGCTCGTCGAGCGCCTGCACCACGACTTCGTGCAGGTGGTGCAACAGGATGATGTCAGGAAGAAGCTGTCGGAGTTGGGCCTCGCCGTCAGGATCAGCAGCCCAGCCGAGTTGCGCGAGTTGATGTCCTCGGACATCGCGCGCTGGAAGAAAGTCGTCGCTGATGCGCATATCGTGGCCGAGTAAACCTGCCGAACTCCAACAACCCCTGTATCGAACTACCGAAAAGACAACCAGATGAAACTGCTTCGCCACGGCCCCGTTGGGGCAGAAAAGCCCGGCGCACTTGACAACAATGGCCAGGTGCGCGATTTATCCCTTCTCGTTCCGGACTTCACGCCCGAATGGATGTCACCCGCCAAGCTGCAGGCGCTTACCGCCATCGACCTCTCGAAGCTGCCGCTGGTACCCGAAGGCACACGCTTGGGCGCGCCGGTGGCCGGCGTGCGGCAGTTCGTCGCCGTCGGATTGAACTACCGCAAGCACGCGGAAGAGGCCGGCCTTGAGATTCCGAAGGAACCGGTCGTGTTTACCAAGGCGCTCACGTCGCTGGCTGGCCCGAACGACGACGTCGAGCTGCCCGACGGCTCCGTCGCTGGCGACTGGGAGATCGAGTTGGGCTTCGTCATCGGAACGCAGTGCAAGAAGGTTTCGGTGGCCGATGCGTTGAAGCACGTGGCGGGCTACTGCCTGGCCAACGACGTTTCGGAGCGCGACTGGCAGATCAAGCGCGGCGGCCAGTGGGGCAAGGGCAAGAGCTTCGACGGCTTCGGCCCGATTGGTCCGTGGCTCGTGACCACCGAAGAGTTGCCTGATCCACAGAGGATCCCACTCGAACTGGCTGTGAACGGCGAGGTCAGGCAGCAGAGCAATACCGCCGACATGATCTTTCCTGTCGCTGAAGTGGTGTCGTACCTGAGCCAGTTCATGACCTTGCTGCCGGGCGACGTGGTCATCACTGGCACCCCGCAAGGCGTGGGCTTGGGCATGAAGCCGACGCCGCAGTTCCTGAAGCGTGGCGACGTGATGACGTTAAGCGCGGGCGTGCTGGGCACGCAGCGCCAACGTGTCGTCTGAACAGGCGGACAACCGAGCCCTCGGCGATCAAGCCCGCGCCAAGGCGGAAATGCCACGGAATTGCCACGGTTCAAAAGGAGACAACAATGACAGCTGAAACAAGCATTCGAAGTAATAGCACCCCAGCGGTGCACTCGGTGGATGAATTTGTCTTCAGCGTGCCGGATCTGGAGCAGGCGCGCCACTTCTACAACGCTTTCGGGCTGGACGTTCGCACTGAAGACCAAGCGCTGGCGCTCCACACATTCGGAAATCCGCACCGCTGGGCGCGGGTGCTCCAAGGCGGCGACACCAAGCGCCTCAGATGGGTCACGTTGGGCATCCACGCGGCGGACGAAGCGCGCTTCAAGGAGCGCCTGGCGGCGAGGGGCATTGCCACAGTCGCGCCGCCAGCCGGTGCGGACGCCAACGGCTTGTGGATCGAAGGTCCGGACAGAATTCCGCTGCAGCTGCGTGTCGCCGAAAAGTCCTCGCCTTCGCAGCCCGCGCCGCGCGAGTTCCCGCCCCAAAGCGCTAACGCTGGCCGCTCGCCGAGTCGCAGCAAGGCACAGCCAGCCCGACCGCTGTACCTGTCGCACATCCTGCTATTCAGTGCCGATGTGGATGCAGCACGCATCTTCTACGAAGACGTTCTTGGCCTTCGACTCTCCGACAAGTCAGGCTCGGTCATCGCTTTCATGCACACGCCGCACGGCAGTGACCATCACCTCATCGCGCTCGCCAAGTCGAACGGCGGCGGTCTGCACCACAGCAGTTGGTGCGTGCCGTCCTTTGACGCGGTCGGGCAAGGCACACAGCAGATGGCGGAGGCCGGATACGAGGAGGGGTGGGGTGTGGGGCGCCATGTGCTCGGCTCCAACTACTTCCGCTATGTGCGCGACCCGTGGGGCAGCTACGCGGAATATTCTTTTGACATCGACTATGTCGAGGCCGGCAACACCTGGCCTGCGGCGGACCATCCCGGCGAGGATTCGCTCTACGTTTGGGGCCCATCCGTTCCCGAGGATTTCGTCGTCAACCACGAAATGGCTGGGTGAAGGTCGAAGCTCGCCTCGGCAACCGTGCTGCTCCGAATTGTCCGAGTTGTCGAGTTGGACTGCCTTGGAGAAAGCCCTCGCGCCGGAGCGCGGACGGCTGAGGCCGTCGCACAGCGGAGTTTCTTCGACCAGTGCAAGTGATACGGCAAAGCGTATCGCGAGTGCGTTTTTCCCATCTTCCTGGAAGAAGACCTGGTCCATTGTATCAGCAGCCAGACGTTCGCTTGCGATGTACAAAGAGGCAGTCGAGGCTTGACCTCAAAAGAGACAACCGCAACGGTGTTGATCCAGACCAGCACCACAGCAGATCTGGATCGAGCAAATGACGAGCGACAACAAATATGCGAGCGAGCAGTCCGGGCGCTCATCGTGGGCGCCGGGCCCGTCGGGCAGGCTACTGTTCATCGAGCTGGAGAAACGCGGCATCGATTGCCCGGTCGTGGAGAAAAACGCGCGGGCGGGCGCCGCGCCCCGCGCGCCGCGCTTCACGACGCCAAGCGATTGAATGTCCCACTGAAATGCTGCAGTCAGACAACCCGGCAGTTGTATGCCTCTACCGTCATCACCCGATTCTGAGTCGGCACGATCAGCAAATCGCATGGACGGGGAATGAATGGCCGACGGGCAAAGACCTTGATGTCTTTGCGATGGCCACGGGTCGAACCGTTGAAACACCGCCCGCGCAGAAACGTTTGAAGGAGAGTTTTCATGAATGAGCTAGTTGATTCCGTACGAGGCGCCACAGTCGAACCGGCCACGGCCGCCATTTCCCCGGCCAGGCTCGCCCATGTCGTGCTTCGGACATCGAAGTTTGACGAGCTGATGCAGTGGTATCAAACAGTGCTGTGCGCGAGCGTCGCATATTCCGATGGCCGCATCGCCTTTCTTGCATACGACGACGAGCATCACCGCATCGCGCTGATCGAGGTGCCGGGCCTGCGTGACCAGCCAGACGGGATTTGTGGCGTGCATCACATTGCGTTTACTTATGCCTCGCTAAGTGACCTCGTTGCGACCTATGAGCGTCTTGACGGGCTTGGTATTTCGCCGGTGTGGTGCGTGAACCATGGTCCGACCACCTCGATGTACTACGCCGACCCTGACGGCAACCAGGTGGAACTGCAGATCGACAACTGCGCCACGGTGGAAGAAGCAGGCGCTTTCTTCTTCACTCCGGATTTCGCCACCAATCCCATTGGTGTTGATTTCAACCCGGCCGAACTGGCCCGGCGATTTCACGCCGGGGAAGACGAGGCCACGATCAAGACGCGCCCGGCAAGCGGTCCACGTGGCGTAGACGGTATCAATTTGCGTTGATTGAACGACAGATGAACCTTGAAGAACAACTACGCGCCGAGCGCGAATGCACCCGCCTTTGCAACGACTTTGCGTGGAGCGTAGACCAGTGCGACTACGACGCATTTGTTCGCTTGTTTGCTGACGATGGCGTGTTCGAAAGGGGCGGGCAGGCGAGCGAGGGCAGCGCCGCTATCCGCAGCTTCCTCGATGGCAGGCCACAGGGAAGAGTCACCCGACATCTCTGCGCGAACATTCGTATCGATATGACCAGCGCTGAAACCGCGGTCGGCACATGCTCTGCCTTGATGTTCCAGGCGCCCGCTGAAAGCAGCGCAACGCCATCGCAACCACTGCCTGTTTCAACGCCAGTGGTGGTCGACTACGTCGATGACTACGTCTTGACCCACGTCGGCTGGAAGTTCAAGAAGCGCCGCACGATGCTTGTTTTTCAGCCTTGAGCCACGGTTCCGCCGCGCCGGTTAGACCCATGGACACCTCGTCAATCCGCAAGGCATTCTTCGGCGTGCTCACCAGCTTCGTCTTGGTCACGCGATAGCAAGGCGGGCTCAAGCGAGCGGGCTGGCCCCCAATGCAAAGCTGTCCCCTGAATGCATCGGAACGACGCACCAAGCTCGTGGTGAGGCCGCAGTTTGGCGGGGCTGCATCCCATTCAAAAGGTCGCCGGCGGCAAAAGATGCGCGTGCGCCTACTAACTCGTATGATTTTGGCTTAATACATATGGTGTGTAACGCAATTGCAAAGGTAGGGCACCATAATCTTCGCTTATCGACCCGATGCCCTCGTTCAGGAAGACTGCGGGCCCCTGGGCCAGTTGACATGCCACCTCCAGGTCCCGTGGAGAGCCCTCCACCCGGCCCCGTGGATAGGCCTCCCCCTGGGCGGTGGAAAGTCCGCCGCGTGGGCCGGTGGAGAAGCCGCCTCCAGGACCGGTAGACAGTCCCCCACCGGGTCCGGTTGATAGACCGCCCCCTGGCCAGTCGAGCACGGTCCGCCGGGTCCGGTGTAGCCCACGCAATCTGCGAACGCGCCCGCCGAAACTAGCGTCATGGCGGCGGCGAGCGCCACAAGCTTTGGCTTCATGTCTTTTCCTTAGAAGCAGCCGCATGATTGCGAACCGTCCGAGCCAGTATGGGTGTCAACCGATGGGCAAGGATGAAAGGGCGACGAATCAAGGGCGCTTACGCGACTTTGTGGGCAGTTCCAGCTCGATCGCCTACGAACCGATAACCCGATGCCACTTCGCGGCCAGAACCGAGGCGCGATAGGCGCGAGCGAGGTCCAGGACGTTGTCCTGGCCGATTGCGCGGCTCCGTGAGGCCCGCCAGTGGCGCCAGGAAGTGGGCCCCGTACCATCAGGCCCTTGACCACTGCGGCACCTCCAATGACGATAACGATCACCGCCCCGCCTCCTGCCATGAGCGCCGAACTGGAGCAACAGTACAACCTGCTGCAGAACGAACTGGGGGCTCGACGAGAACTTCCCGCCCGAGCAGATCGCCGCGATGCTGATCGCTTCATGCACGCTGCTGCTGATGGTGATGAACGGGTTCTCGGAGATCTGCGAGAGCGAGGACGGGCGACCGATGCTGGCCGCCGCTCACGCGGAGTTCCAGCTAGTGGTGCGCGGCAATCCCTTGCCGCCCCCTGACGACTGTCTCCACCGCGCAACCGAACAAACATCACTCACTGCGCAACCGCCGAATCGCCACAGAACCCGCCGCTTGATACAGGAATCGTCTGCGTATCATGATGACACCCACCCTCTGGTCGCGGAGTTCGCGTCGTCGCAGCATACGCACGCTGTGAGAGCGCTTCCAGTCGCTCCAGGGCGAAGAAGACCTCGGCATCAACGCCCGGTCTGAAGGGCATTGCAGTCGTCGCTCGGCGGCATCTTGGCGGCGAGCGGAACTCGCTCGAAAGATGAAGGATTAGTTGGGCCTGTAAGGGTACGTGGGCTGTCTACGGAACATCACCCGGCCCCGCAATTTTCATCGGATCATCTTGGGCGCCGACGATGCAACCCGCAAAATGGCGCCCGAGAAGCGGATGTCGTTACGGGCGCAGGCTCGCGGGCGGTCTGGTGGGTGGGCTTGGGCGCACGATCGGCAGGGAAGGCTCTTGGGTGTGTCGTTTCTGGCGAGCGTCCAGTCGACAATCGAGTGCGCCAACTGCCGCGCTCGATCCGCGAAGCGCGGCGAATCAGAAGGAAACGCGCATGCCCAGGTCGTAGCCGTACGATTTGTCCGGCACCGGCGCGACGCCTGCGACTGGCTGCGTGTAGTAGCTCGGGCCCCCGACAGTCAGACCGGCGCCGTCCTTGTTGCTCAGGTAGGCAACGGTTGCGTACACGGCCGTGCGCTTGGAAAAGTTGTAGACGTACCCGATCGCGAACTTGTCCGCTTTCGGGTCCGGGTTGAACCCGAACGTGTTCAAGTTGATGTTCTTGTACCGGACCGCGGAATACGAGGCGCGCAGGTCGCCCGTTCCGATAGGTGCTGTCACCCCGATCAGGAAGCCGTCGAATTCCGGCTTGGTGACGCCTAAAGGATTGAAGGTGTTGGTCGCGAGGCTCGTTTCCATCTTGTTGTTCGAGTACTCGCCGAAGAGCTTGACCACGCCGAAGTTGTACGAGCCAGCGACGTTCCAGATCTTGATGGTGGCGGTCGAGCCGACGTAGTAGTTGGATCCGACGGTGCTTTCGCCATACGACAGCGCCACGTCCACCGGTCCGCTCTTGTAGCCACCGCGGGCCCCGACGTACCTGCCGGCGCGCGCGTTGTCTGGGGTGGCTGCCAGCGCCGGATTGGCGGCGATCGCGGCCACGCCCGGAGGCGTCGTGCCGCCCGGGTCGTACGTGACCTTCTCGTTGAAGGCATACATGGCCTGGCCGTAGAAGCCACCCAGCGCCGGCAAGTGATAGCCGATCGAGTTGTTGGCGCGGGAGTATTGCCCATTCGTCCAGCCACTTCTGAAGCTGCCTGGCGAAGTCTGTCCGCTGGCGGTGCTGATCAGGCTTGTCCCGACGCCGTTCACGCCGAATGGGTCAAAGAGATTGTCGTTCCAGTACGTCGGCGTGTAGTCGCGGCCCAGGCGCAACTCACCCCAGTCGCCATCGTCGATGCTGACCGTCGAGCGGCGGTTGAACGCGATGAGGCCATTCGACCCGACGCCCGAACCGTCGTCGGAATTGAAACCCGCTTCGAGCCATAAGCTGGCTCCCAGCCCGCCGCCCAAGTCTTCCCTGCCGCGAAAGCCGAAGCGGCTGGAGCTGAGGGCGGAGTTAGTCAGAACGGTCTGGCTTGTCGTCAGGGAGGTACCGAACGGGCCGTTGGCCTGGTTGCGGTAGGTGCTGACGGAGTTGTCCACCACAGCGAACACAACGATGGAGGACTGAGCCCAGGCTGTACCGATACCCACCAAAGCGGCCACCGGCATCATGAGCACTATGCACTTTTTCATCGCGAACCCTCCGACAAACTTGTCAATATGCAAGGCACGGTAGATTTCCGCAATGTCGGCGATGTGACGGTGTTGCGAGGATGCTTCAGAACGCGAGCTTGCCAGTCTGACGGACGATTGGTGCGCAAATAAGCCGTTCTTATCAAGCGGGTTCCGCGACCCGAGGTCACCAACAGAAATGCGCCCCAGCGTGGGCCAGCGCAAGATGCATCGTCTCGTCGCCTCCAGACTTCACACTCGCTTTCCTCACAGTGGCGTGGCGAACTCAGTATCGGCGACTGCTTTTGAGGTTGCCTGTGCCGTCGCTCAATCACCGGACACCATTTCGGGCGTCGAAGCCAGTCGAGTGTCAGCGAATATCGCTCACGTTGATGCGAAGGGCGTGGTCCTGCCCGACTTGCTGCTCTTTCAGCCCCGGCTTGCTACCAATGTCGGTGACCAGGAGCAGCAGGCGCGCCTCGTCAAGCTCTTCGAGGCTGTCTGGCATACTGCGCCCCGCCGGGGCGCAGGACGATGCCATTCCGATGCTGCGCCGCGGTAACCGAAGCATCAGCACCTTTGTCGCCAGCGTCGAGACCAACGTCGTACATGCCCCGGCGACACTCAGGCGCCTAGACCACAGCGACCACCTGGAGACAAATTTTGACGCGCTACCGCCTTCGCACACTCGTCGAGCAACTGCTCCAACCCGTGCACACGACACTGAACTGGCATCACCGACTCGTCACGCACCCTGGCCATCCGCTCCGCCGCACCCGGCTCAATCGCTACCACGCCGCGGGCGTCGAATCTGTACTGCGTCTGATCCGCCAGTATCCGAAGCAGGCCTTCGACTATGAGCCGATCACCGTCGCCGGCACGCCTGCACCCATCGTCGAAGAGGTCGCGGTCGAGAAGCCGTTCTGCCAGCTGCGGCGCTTTCATCATGCCGACACCGCCAACGCGCCGAAGATTCTCTTTGTCGCCGCCATGTCCGGTCACCATGCCACCCTTTCGAAGGACACGTTGCGCGAATTCCTGCCGGATTTCGATGTCTACATCACGGACTGGGTCGATGCCCGGCAGGTGCCTCTGTCAGAAGGACGTTTCGGCTTTGACGAGTATGTGCAATACTTGGTCGAATTTCTCGACGCGCTGGGGCCGAAAGTGCACCTCGTCGGCCTGTGCCAGGCCGCGGTGCCTGCGCTGTGTGCCGCAGCCTTGATGGCCGAGGAAAGGCATCCGCATCGGCCGCGCACACTGTCGCTGCTTGCCGGTCCCATCGACATCCGTGTCAATCGAAACACCGTCACCAAATTTGCGGACCGTGTTCCCCTGGCCGTGATGCGACTCAATGTGCACAAGGTGCCATCGCGCTATGCAGGCGCAGGGCGTCTCGTCTATCCCGGATACCTGCAGCTGGGAGCGTTCGTCTCGCTGAATCTGCGCACGCACATCGGCAAGCATGTGCAATTCTTCAAGGACGTGGCGCAGGGCGATCAGGCCGCCGCGCAAAAGCATCGCCTCTTCTACGACGAGTACAACGCCATGATGGACGCCACGGCCGAGTTCTATCTCGAGACGCTGGAGCGCGTGTTCATGGACCAGCAACTCGCCAAGGGCACGCTGCAGGTGCACGGGCGACGCGTCGATTGCGCCGCCCTGAAAGATATTGCGCTGCTCACGCTCGAGGGCGCCCAGGACGACCTGGTTGCTGTTGGTGTCACCGAGGCGGCGCAAGGTCTGTGCGGGGAACTGCCAGCGCGCTTGCGCGAGCATCATGTGCAGGAAGGCGTTGGGCACTATGGCGTCTTCAACGGCTCGATCTACAAATCCGAAATCGCCCCGCGCATGCAGGCATTCATGCGCCGTCACGCCGCGGCAGGCGCGAAGACGGCAAAACTAGGGAGCGCCGTTCGCGTCCGGTGATCCCATGAGCTGCGCGGGCATCAACGCTCGATGTGGTCGGCGGCGTTCGGCGCCAACGGACGGCGCGCCCTGACTGCAAGCGTCGACAGGATGGCGTGGGTCAGGGATGCGGATGGAATGTGGCAGTTCCGAAGCAGCATGCTACGGCCGGCAAATCTTGGGTGGTGGCGGTTATTGCCTTAGTCGTTTCCATTTATCGGGTGTATGCACCGACAACGCCCGAATTTCTGAACGACGCAGGTTGGTTTCTCCTGTTTCTCTACAGCGCCGCCGACCAAGTTGCTTGGTGGCTAAAAAAGCGCGTGTCGCCAGTCGCTGACCCGCCTCACGCGCGCGAGAACCGTTCCGCCGGCGCTCCCACCTTGTCTAGGGAATCGAATGGCAAAGTCAGGCCCGCGATGCGTAGCCACGCTTCGTGGAGCCTTGCGCGATCATTTGGGAGCAGGCGTACGGTCTTTGTTCCGCTGGGGCCCCGACTACTGCGGACGGGGGGCGCCGAATGATTGCAGTCGGCGCCGCCAACCGTTGTCGGATGAAGCGCGCCTGTTCCAACAACGTCGTTTGCAAGTCCCCAAAGAGCTTCATGAAGCGAGCCGCGCCGCGATATTCAGAGCACGGAGTCCGCAGGCTGGCGCACCGGCGCAGCAGCGTGGCCAGCGTGTTGGCGATGACCACGGGCATGCCGATGAGTGAATTGAAAGGGCGGTTTCAAGACTGAAGCGCAACGGGGTTATTGAATTGACGCTGGCGGTTGACGGGACGACGCCAGTGTTCGTGCGAACACCTCCAGCGGCGTGTGCCAGGCATGCGTGGCGCGAGGCCTGTTGTTCATGCTGTCGGCAATTCCATCGAGCTCGCCCTGGCTGAACAGGCTCAGGTCTGTGCCCTTGGGCATGTACTGACGCAGGAGGCCGTTCGTGTTCTCGCAGGTGCCGCGTTGCCACGGGCTGTGCGGGTCGCAGAAGTACACCTTGACGCCGGTCTGTGCAGCGAGATCCGCATGACGCGACATCTCCTTGCCCTGGTCGTAGGTCAGGCTCTGGCGCATCGGCTCAGCAATCGAGTTCAGCTTGGCAGAGAAGCCCGCAAGCGCCGAGGCGGCGGTCGCGTCGTCCATCTTGGCCAGCAGCACCAGGCGGCTGGTGCGCTCGACAAGCACACCCACCGAAGACTTGTTGCCTGCGCCCTTGATGAAGTCGCCCTCCCAGTGCCCAGGCATCACACGGTCGTTCACCTCAGGCGGGCGCACATGGATGCTGACCATGTCGGGGATCTGGCCACGACGATCATCGCCTCGGGTGCGCGGCATTCGCGTGCTGTGGCCGCGACGCAGGCAGGCGACCAACTGACGTCGCAGCTCGCCTCGCGGCTGCGCGTAGATCGCGTTGTAGATGGTTTCGTGGGACACGTGGCGCTCGGGTTCGTGGGGGAAGGCGCGCTTCAGGGTACCCGCGATCTGCTGGGGCGACCAGCGCCAATCCAGCAGGGTCAGCAGGACTTGCCAGCCCACGCCCTGGATGTCGAGCTGGCGTGGCGGACGCGCGGCTTGTCGACGCCCCTGACTGCAGACCTGCGCCGAGTGCGAGGCGTAGGGCAACTCGCCCAGCGTGTTGCGCTCCAGCTCCCGGCTGATGGTGGATGCCGAGCGCCCGAGCATGCGGGCCATGGCCCGCATGCTCAAAGACTGCTGACACATGCTCGCTATCGTGATCCGGTCCTCGGGTTGAAGCTGTTGGTACCTGGTTCGTTCATTCATGTGCACACCTTATGCGATGAGGTGTTGCAGTTCAGATTTGAGGCCGCCAAGTGAAAAGATCGCCAGGTTGCAGGTCGCCGAAGTTCATGGTGTTATCCATCTCCAAAGAAGAGCCACTGGGGTTAGTCTCCGCTGAACGATCCATAACGTCTACTTGATAGTTCGTACACCAGATATTCACATGCTCAATCTCAGAAGTGTCGATCTGAACCTCATGCCGGTTTTCGAGGCGGTCTATGAGGAGCGAAGCTTGACGAGTGCCGCGCAGCGCCTTGCCATGAGCCAGCCGGCCGTCAGCAACGCTGTGGCGCGCTTGCGAACCGTATTCAACGACGAGCTGTTCGTTCGTCACGGCAGGGGCGTGCATCGAACCTCTACCGCGGACGCTGTCTATGCAAAGTTGCACGGCGGGCTGGGCACGATGCGCGAGTCGGTCTCGGAAGCCCGCGGCTTCGACCCGAAGTCATCGACCAGGCCCTTCTTTGCCTGCGGAAGTCACTAAGAGAACGTTTCCCGTCAAGCTGGTATGAGCAGCGAGCAAGGGCTCCGATCCTGGACAAGTATTCATTCGCAAGCAGCTCGAGATCGCGTCACGCACCCTGACGGGCCGTTGACGTGTGCGCGAGGCCGCCCGCAGGCGGACGCGCGCGTTGCGCGGGCCAGCGAGCGCTGAAGGCTTGATCACGCGCACGATCAGTCCCACCCTGTGCCATGTCGGTGCCCAGCGAAGAAAACGCGACCACGGTGTCCAACAAACACTCGTAGTCATTGCAGAGAAATCGCTCGACCAGTTCGTGAATAAAGGCCGCACCTTGGCAGGCATGTGCATTCGGGTTTGGAAGGCGACGTTTGATCGCAAGGCGCAGATCCCACTCATCGGATACTGGAACCAGCCTGCCCGCTGCGGTGTCGTCGTAGACAATGTACTTCGGCTGCACCAGTATGCCTATTCCGCGCGAAGGATCTGACCGTCGTTGGCGTCGAGCGGCGCCCTGACCTGGATGCTCTGGTCTCGGCGTCGTTGCGGAATGACAGCTTCGTCGGGCAGACGGCATAGACATACTTGAGCACCTTGTGCTCAGCCAGCTGCTCGGGCGTTGCAGGCAGCCCGTGTCGAGAGAAGTAGGCCGGCGACGCCGCACACGCGGCGAGTCTCGGCGAGCCGCCTGATCGTTATGTTCGACTCGGCCTCCACTTGGCGTGTGCGAGCCGCCACGTCCGACCACTCCTCTTTCTATTCTGCCCTTGACCTCGTCGATGACTTCGGGTCAAAGCCCCGGGTTTCCGGGATCGAGTGCCGAACCGTACTCCGGGCGCCGTGCAACTTCGCGCAGATGGCGCCGGCAGTCGGCGTCAGGGATACGCCCCGCGTGGCGCCGAACAGTTCATTGTTGAACATAGATCGCAGGCGCCTCGCAGCGTTGCTGACGGCCGATTGGCTCAGGGCCAGTCGGTGGTCGCACTCGTCAGGTCTTGTTCCTCACACCTCGCTTCGGAAGATCGGCAGGGGGTTCAAGTCGACACCTATGAGATTGATTGTGTGAATATCTGAAATACAAAATATCAAGTAGACATTATGACTCTCCAGAGCGAAAGTACGCACGGCTCTGCCCCGAATCGGGACCAGGAGCCCCAAAGAGAAACTCATCAGTCATGCAAGAAGAAAAGTCCAATTCCATCGTCACCAAACTGTTCGAAAAATGCGTCCTGGTGGCCGCTCAGATCCTACTCATGGCTGTGATCCTGGCGATGGTCATTGAGCTGTGGACCATGTTCGGGACCGCGATCGTCAGTCAATTTGGCAACATCGATTCCGTCCCGGAACTCATGAAGGCGGTGCAGACGGCGTTTTCCGGCGTCCTGCTCATCATCCTCGGGCTCGAGCTCATGGAGACACTGCGTGTGTACTTCAAATCTCATCGCATCCGGCTGGAAACCATCCTGGCCGTGGCCATAATTGCCGTCGGTCGCCACGTAATCAATCTGGATGTTGAGCACATGGCGGGCAGTTCGCTTATCGGCGTGGCCGCGGTTGTGCTGGCGCTCACTGGTGGTTACTTTTTGGTCCGAATGAGGGCTGCACCTTCCAGGGGGACCATCACCAGTCAGTCGGCGCCGCTGCCGCCGTGAGCACATTTCGCCAACAACTCTATTCAGGCAAGTTCGCCTGTTGGTGGTTTGATACTTTTTGTCCAGACGAGTCGAGCGCCTCACCGAGCCGTGGCGTCCGGGCTTGCCATGACGCGACCACGCAGGCCGTTTATAAACTGGTCCCTTTGCAGTCTGCCGGCAACTCGAGGCCACGACGCTCGATCGACGTGGTTGCCCTTGTTCGTCGACCAGCACCTGCACGTCGACAGCGCGCTTCCTCGATGAGCGCACGCGCTACGACCCGGCCTGACTGGCGCAGCATTCCGCGCGAGGACTGGCTGGCCGAGAACAAGGACGAAATCGAGGTGCGCTACTTGCCCAACTACAGGCCAGCAGGCGGTCACGAAGCTCGCCCCGGCGCGCACGAAGCCGCAACTGTCAAGGCCACGCCCAGGCACCTTCGCAGCGTTCAACGCCAACCTGAACGCGTTAGAGCTACTTCGAACATGCCCCATTTTGCTATGCCGCCTGATTCACGTTCGTTCATGCCGGCTCAATAGGCGTGGCAAGACGCTTGCCGGAATCAAGGCTTACCGACGTCGCGGGTGACGCAGCATGCGGCCCGCCCGGAAAAGGGTGGGGAAGCACCGGAAAATCATGCCGGCATGAAGTCGATGCGGGCGCAACGATCGGGGTGCAAGCATGGGAGCTCGTTCACCCGTCCACCGACATGGTCGACCAGCGGGTCGACCATATAGTGAGCGGCGTACTCTGCATTTGCCCGCGCCGGGCCCCCCCTATGGCGCTTGCTCTCCCGTGGCGTGGATCTCGACGCGGCGGTCCGGCTGCAGGCAGGCGAGAAGGTCGCTGTGCTTCTTGGCATGGCCCCGGGGCCTTGCAGGCGGTTTCCGTGACCTTGAGGGGCGTCTCGCCGCGACCTTCGGTCTGGATCACGCCGGCCGGCACGCCCGCGTTCACCATGTATACGCGCACCGCGTTCGCCCGCGCCACGGACAGGCGCCGGTTGTAGTCGGGCTTGCCCAGCGGGTCGATGTATCCGACGACGGTGATCGAGCGCGCCCGGAAGCCCGCGGACTTCAGGTCCTGCACTATCGTGTCCATGCGCGTGTGTCCCACAGGAGTCAGCACCGCCTTATCGAACTCGAACGCGCCGTCAGCTGAGATTTCGAAGTGAAGAGCCGGCCGCGAAAATCTGAACACGCTGCAAAGTGGATAGGCTGCTCCTATGGGCGAGGACAGAGCCCGGATGACAGGAGCAGACGACATGAGCAAAAGACCTCGCGGCAATCACTCAGCGGCATCAAGGCCAAGGTGGCGATCCATCATCCGCACTCACGCGCAGGGCGATCCTGGCCGGGCCTGCGCAACGCCGGTTTTTCGCATGCTGCTCGCCATCGTCACCGCGGCAGCGAGAAAAGAGCAACCTTTTGGCGTGTCGATGACGCTACAGGTCGCAAGCCATGCGACGTTGCGCAAGCCGGGGCGGCCATATCCGGGCCTCGCGCGCAGCGTTTCGCCGCGGGGCGGCGTCCCGCTTTGCCGGAGGCAAAGCAAGTCGAAGCACGTCGGACTTCTGGCACCGCCGGCTTGGATGACACAGTCCCCTTGGGGCCCTTGCCGAACGATGCATTCGCCGGGCCTGAGGCGCCCGTATACGTGGACTTGAGCGTGAGAGTTCCACGGATGCGGAAATCGTCCCGAGTTCAGACAGTGCGCGCACCGATCGAGCGCGCAAGCGCGGATAGACATATTCGCGCGGAGTTCCACGCGGTTGCCTCGGTCGCCATTTTTTAAGGTATTACCTGACGACGAAGGGAGCGTCCCATTCCTGCACGTCCACCAGTTCCCACTCCTGATTGGCAGCGGTCGGTACGCTGAATCTGGCAATGCAATCCGATGCCCGCAAGCCGGCACCTTGTTCGGGCGCGCCGGAAAAGTAACCGTTTGCCGCATCCAGGCATCGTCGGCCGCGGTTGTCGTAATAGTTCTCCAAGACCGTGCGACGACCAACGAAGCACTGATTTCGGGTGGAGCATTCTGCGGCCGTCATGACAACGGTCCGCAGCCTCCACATCTGCGACGCGTCCCAACTGCACGTCTCCTGGACGATCGCTGCACCGGCTCGAAAACCGTTGATCTTCAGGCACTTGCCTGAATGCCGTGCCTGCAGCAGGAACCACTGCCCTTGCAACAGCTCTGGATTCCCGGAAGGAGGTAGCCGTTGGACGCTGAACTGCTGGCTTGGGACACCATAGTTGGGCGACAGGACAACCGGCGACCCATCATCGGTCCGGTGTGCCAGGACCTCGGCCACCACACGGGTGCCCGGATTGACGACGTAGAAGTATGGGACGTCGGCAAAAGCCGCCTGAGACGAAGCGGCGAGCGCGGCCACCGCTCACCGGGTCAGTGAAACAACGAGTCGAAACTTGAAACTGCGACATGCACCTCGACCAGCAATCATTGCAACCTCCGTCGCCACGCGCCTCACTCGATGCCCACCCACTGCGACATCACCTGCAGCACTGATTCCAGTGCGGCGAGAGCGTCGCGCTGTCGCTAACGAAGTCCATGCTCCGCATCGCGTGACCGTAGTGGTCCGGGGCTACGCACGCGAATAACGTAGTCGATTTTGACCCCGCCAGCGCAAGGAGTCCAATCTCCTGACGGGCGTAGTGCGAAAACACGCTCTCTGACGCGACTGCGCGACCCCGTAGGGCGCGCACGCATCGGAAACGGCCGACGCCACGCGCTATCAAAAAGACCAAACTGGACCCGTTGCGTCACCGCCTGGGGAAGATCCCCGTGCCAGGGCGATCCGTCAGGGTTGGCTTCGATCAATTGCCGGGCGCGCCCGAGTGCCCGCCAGGCCTCCTGCACGTGGATGATGTCAGCCTTGCGGTCCAATTCGCCAAGGCATGTCGCTGATGGCGGCGAGTACAGACAGTACAGACACTTGATCCATCTGGTCTTCCCTTCCTGGCACCGTCAGACAATTGTGCGGTACCGTCACTTGAAGGCGAGCCGGTCCTGATCTTCCTGAGAATGTTCAACGGCGCCAGCGAAATATCTCTGGAACTGGCCGATGTTCTGCGTTGCTTCGGACATGACCTGACAAACGTCAATACGCGCGATGGCAACGGGCAGACAATCTTTTCCTGCTGGTTCTTCCCCGCCCAGCACCGTATGTGCTTCACCGCTCCCCGGGTTCCATCGAGAGCCCCACGCCTTGGATTTCAGAAGGGGATATGACACCGATCCTGTGCTGACCGGGATCAGAAGGGAACCTCCATGAAGACGAAGATCCACACCTTGATGGCCTCCTTTGTTGTCGCTTTCGCTGCCCTCATGGGCTTCGCGGGCACCGCAATGGCGGCCGACGAATGGTTTGTGCTCGGTGAGCAGACGATCAAGTCCGCCGATCCCAGCGTGAACATCAAAAGCGCAGGAGGTCGATGGGACAAGGACATCAAGCAAGTGAAGCTCTCTGCCGAGGGCGCGGACGTTCAGATCTCGCAGATCATCCTCCACTGGGACAACCGCAAAGACGACACGCTGAAGGATGTCGGGGTCATGAAGGCAGGCGGACAGACCGCTGCAGCAGATGCGCCGGGACGCAAGGGGCGCCTCACCGGCGTGACGGTCAACTACAAGATCCTGGGTAACAAGCCGGCAGCGACCCTCAAAGTCTGGGGCCTGGATTGACCAGGCCGTGACCGGCCACTGTAGCGTCCTTGCAGTTCCAGTCGGCCGATGCGGGGTTCCTGAAATCGCTCGGCATTGGCAAGCCCATGATCGTGAACCCTGGGTCAGCGCTACTTCGAACGCATCGCGCATCCATTCGAGTGGGAATCACCCGTAACGATCTCAATCTCCTGATCGCGCGCATGCGGGATCGCTGGGCGCTGAGCGTGCCCTTGAAGCTGGCCGCTTGAAGAATAAGTGTGCAAACTTCCGAAACGAAGTATTTAGCTTGCGCAAGGCCTCTTCGCGCGTGTGCACATCGAGCTTGCGGTAGACGCGGTCCGCATAGTCCTTCGCCGCCGCAAGGCTGATGTGAAGCTGTGCCGCGATGGCAGCGAACGAGCGGTTCTGACTGTGTTGCGTCGCCACCTCGACCCAACGTCGGTAGGCCTCTTCGGATTCTTCGCGAGTGAATTTTGTCATTTCAATGTCTGCTTATGCGCTAACGGGCGAATGCCTGAAAAAGCCTTGTGCTGCTAGTCATCCAGGCATCAACCTCGACCCGAGTCACGTAGCAAATCTTCGATCGGCAAGACGGGGACGGAAGATCCCTTTCGTCGAGTGCCTTCGAGGTAGCTGCCCAGGTGACGCGCCTTGTCGACCAGCCGGTGGCATTCCGGCACGCGATCGGCTTGGTATTTCATCAGTGCCGCCTCGATGGAGCTTGCCTCCTTGAGCGCCTGGGACAGCGAAATGGCGTCGCAGGCGGCTTTCAGCACGCCCGCCCCAACGTGGGGGCGTGCCACGCAAGCTGCGTCGCCGAGCAGGGCCACGCGACCACGGACGATGGCCTCTGGCCGCAAGTCGTAGATCGGTTGCAGGAAGGGCCGCGGCGTGCGCCGTACCACTTCGGCGAACTGCGGGGGCAGCAAGTCGCCTGCGATCCGGCGCAGATGATCGATGTGCGCGCGTTGAATCTTCGGGGGAGGGATAGAGTGCGCGTGCGTGACGCCGTGCTCATCCGTCAGCAGTGCGGGCAACTCGCTCGTTGCATCGGTGCTGCGGTACCAGAGGAAGCCAAACCTGCGGCGTCCTTCTTCCAGACTGTCGTCAGCGCCGTTGACCATGTGGAATATGAACTGCTCGCCGTGCTCGGCGTAAAGACTCTGCAGCGGCCCGTAGTACCGGCCAAAGGCGCGGTCAAAGCTGCTTTCGTCGAGCAGGCCGCGCCAGGCAACGTACCCGCAATAGACCGGCAGCGATTCGGGAAACATCTGCTCACGCACCGTGGACCAGACGCCGTCGGCACCGATCACGAGGTCGCCCTCGACCTTGCTGCCATCTGCAAACTCGAGGCCAGCTTCACCAGGACCCACGTGCACGCATCGCACTTCCTTACCCGACTGATAGGCCGCCGCAGGTACTGTTTCGCGCAGTCGCCGGTAGAGGAGGCTCCACGGGCTCAACACCTGGGAGTGGGCGTAGTGACCGATTTCGGCGCCGTCGCGGTCGAAGGCAGTGCGGCCCGTCAGCGTGGAACCGATTTGGTCGTCGATGCGCGCACCGGCACGGCGGAATGCCTCGAACAGTTCCGTATGCGTAGCAATGCCAGCGCCGCGGCTTTCAACATCACCTGTGGCCCGCTCGTAAACCTGCACGTCCCAACCTTCGCGCAGCAGCATAGCTCCCGCCATCAGGCCTCCCAGCGACCCTCCAGCGACCAGGGCCCGGCCTCGCTTGAGCCGACCAGTCATTGACGGCTTTCCTTGACGGGCGGTCGGGGCTCAACGGATTTCATGCCACCGCCGAGGTAGGCGTCGGCCAGCGCGCCGCTCTCGAGGGTGTTCTTCCAGGTACCTTCTGCCACCTCGTAGACGATCCGGCCGAGCGAGAGGACATACGCTCGATCCGTCAGTTGCGCCGCCATCGAGACGTTCTGCTCGATCAGCAGCATGCTCATCCCTTCTGAGCGCAGCTGCTGGAGCACCTCGACGATGTCCTTGATGATCTTTGGTGCCAGTCCGGTGGAAGGCTCGTCCAGCACGAGCACGTCTGGCTGCAAGAGCAGCGCGCGCGCAATGGCCACCATCTGTTGCTGGCCCCCGCTGAGCAGTTTCGCGGGCGTCCCATACTTTTCCGTAAGGACGGGAAAGAGGTTCAGCACGTCCTTAATCGAAAAGCGGGGAACGCGCTGTCTTCCATTGCGCAACGCCAACCCCAGATTTTCGGCAACCGTCATGTCGCCAAACAGGTTGCGTGCCTCCAGGACCACAGCCACTCCGTGTTGTGGAATGCGGTGCGGCGCCAGCCTTGTGAGGTCCACGCCACCGTGACGGATCGTGCCGGAACGCACTCGCAGGTGGCCGCTGATCGTGCGCACCAGCGTCGACTTGCCAGCGCCGTTGGCGCCGAGCAAGCCAACCACTTCTGCCTTGCCAACGTGCAGAGAAACGTCATGAAGGACCTTGAGAGCGCCATAGCCGGCGCTCACCTTCTGCAGATCCAGCAACAATTCGCGTGGAGCGCTCATAGGCCGAGATAAACCTGCTGGACCTGGGGGTCGCGGTGGATCGCTTGCATCGTGCCGCAGGCGATGGTTTCACCAGCGGACAGCACATGCGCCCGATCCACTATCGACATCAGGGCCATGTCGTGCGAGACCATGAGGATGGCGAGTCCCGACTTGTTGATGCGGATGAGTTGCTCACGCAACTGGTCAACTTCCTCCTGCGAGAGGCCGGAAGATGGCTCGTCCAGCAACAGGACGCGGGGCGCGCTGACGGTGGCGCGCGCGAGTTCCACGTTGCGGCGGGCCCCGGCCGTGAGAGAACCCGCTAAGCGATGCTTGATGCCGCCGAGTCCGAAGGCATCGCAGGTGGCCAGGGCCTGATCCTTCATTCGGAGCATCTCGCGACGTGCCAGCGGTAGCCTGAACATTGAAGCCAGAATTCCGCCCCGACTGCACTTGTACAGTCCCGTCATCACGTTCTCGAGCACGGTCAGATGTTCGAACACGCGGGGAGTCTGGAATGTGCGCACCAACCCTTGACGGCTGCGCTGCACCACATTGCTGGAGCCGAGCGCACGCCCGTCGAGCAGGACCTGACCGGCCAGCGGATGGATGAAGCCGCAGATGATGTTGAACAGCGTCGTCTTGCCGGATCCGTTGGGGCCGATCAACCCGACGAGACCACCAAGCGGCACATCGAAGCTGACGCCGCGCAGAACCTGGAAGCCACCGAAAGAATGTTCCACGCCCTTGATCGCGAGCAGTGATGGCGAGGTGGCGTTCACTTGACGCGTCTCCATGCAGCAATGCCGAGCAGCCCCTGAGGAAACAGCATGATCACGAGAACGAGACCAACGCCGAACAGGATGCGGTACACATCACCCAGGGGGCTCAAGACCTCTGGCAGGAAGCTGACGAAAATCGCGCCGGGCAGGGCGCCCCATGGGTTTCGGACGCCGCCAATCACCGCAGCCAACACCAGGAGCATCGTGCGCTCCAGCGTAAAACTGTCGACGCTGATGTAGCCCACGTAGTGAGCAAACAGACTGCCCGAGAGGGAACCCAAGATCGCTGAGAGCACGAACAACTTGGTGCGCAGTGCCGCGCTGTCGATGGCCATCACCTCCGCGGCTTCGGGGCTGTCGCGCATCGCACGCATCGCCAGCCCAGGCCGGCCATTGGCAACGTTGGACAGCAGCCAAAAGCAGAGCAAGGTGAGGGGCCAGACGAAGTAGTAGAACTTGACCGGGCTGTCGAGCGTCCAGCCCAGCAGGGAGATCTTCGGAATGCCGCTGATCCCAAGACTACCGCCGGTGAGCCAGTCCCACTCGAAGAACAATTGGGTCACGATGACCAGCAGCGCCAGTGTCGCCAGCGCCAGGAAGTGACCCGAGAGACGCAGCAGTGGCAGCCCGATGGCCAGCGCGAAGGTGGCGCTGATCACCAGCCCGATCAGCAGGCCCAGCGCGCCCGGTAGGGCCCAGGCGACGGTGACGTGGGCCGTGGCGTACGCGCCGATGCCGTAGAAGGCCACTTGCGCGAGGTTGATGATCCCCGCCTGCCCGAGCAGGAAGCCCACGCCGAGCGCGCCGATGGCCAGTAGCGCGGAGAACACGAGCAAGTCGACGTACTGCACCGGCAGGACGAGCGGCGCCGCCGCCAGGGCGAGGCTGCTCAGCACGAGGGGCAGATTCGGACGCCAGAGTCTGCGCGTGCGCGTGCGCGTGCGCGCGGGCTCGGGCGACTGCGCTTCATGTGACAGTGCGGCAGTCACGTCAGCCCCCTCTGCGTGCGGCGGCTGCAAACAGGCCTTTGGGCATGAAGATCATGATGGCGATCAGCAAGGCCATGGCGGTGATGTTCTGATAGCCTGAACTGAACAGGAATACGGCGAGCGCTTCCGCAAGACCCAGGATCAAGCCGCCGGCGACCGCCCCCATCGGGTTGACGAGTCCGCCCAGGACCGCCGCAGCCAACCCCTTGAGCGTGATTGCTATGCCGATGGCAAAGCTCACCCCAATCAGGGGCGCTTGCAGGATGCCCGCGATACCGCCGATCAGGCCACCGAGCATGAAAGTGCAGGTCCGCATCAGCGGCACGTTGATGCCAATCGCGGTGGCGCCGTCGGCGTCGCTCGACGCCGCGACCATCGAGCGGCCCAGATGCGTGTATTTGTAAAACGCGGCCAAGGCTGCGACCACCAGCAGCGCGGCAGCGATCACGACCATCGCGTGGCGCTGCATCGTGGCGCTACCGATTGCCACCTGCGCCTCACCGCCGATCGGCGGGAGGAAATAGGCGGCCTTGCCAACGGCCACCAGCACGACCGCGCCGATCAGGAAAGTCAGCCCGACCGTCAGCAGCAGCAAAGTCTCCTCGGAGGCTCTGCGCCGCAGCATCGGTCGGATGCAGGCGATCTCTACCAGTGCGCCGAGCATTGCCGCCGCGAATACACCGACTGCGATGGAGACCCAGTAAGGCAGCCCCGCCTTCTGCGTGAGGAGCACCGTGACGATCGCGCCCACGATGGCGAAGTCGCCCTGGGCCGCGTTGACGATCTGGCTGCCCTTGTACACCACCGCCAGCCCCAAGCCGATCATGGCGTAGAGGAACCCGTTCGTAAGGCCCGAGAGCACGACCTGCAAAAAGAGTTCGACAGACATCGCCGTTCGCCCGCCTACGGGCGATCCTGGGCCGTGAAGGGCAGGCGCACGAACTTGCCGTCCTTGACGGTCGAGTACTGGAAGCTCGAAAGCTGGATACCGGTCATGTCTGAGGCGGTGAAGTCATAGGCGACGTGCGAACCCGCGTGCTTGCTGCGCGCGGCAGCGCAAATCTTGTCGCTGCTGCTATCGGGGCCGGCCTTCTTGATCGCATCGGCCACCACCATCACGGCTTCCCATGCGGCCACCTCGAAGTTCTTCGGCAGCTTCTTGTATTCGCTGTAGAACAGGTCGACGAATTCCTTCTCGCTGGGGCGTGGATCCTCCGCCACCATGTATTCCGCGAACACGACGCCCTCGGCGGCCGGACCCATGGCCTTGATACTGTCGTACACCGCCACTGCCAGTCCGGTGACTACCGGTGCGTTCACATTTAACTGGCGCAAGTTGCGGAATGGCGTCGGCGAAGACGTGAGCAGCATCACGAGGTCCGGATCGGATGCCTTCAGCTTGGCAACCTGCGACGACATGTCCGTCGCAGCCAGGTCGAATTTCTCGGCCGCAACGAAGGTCACCCCGTACTTCGGTGCGAGGTCCTTCATTGAATTCATGACGGCCTGGCCGACGCCAGAGTCATACAGGACCCCGACTCGTTTTGCTTTTGCACCGTCGACTGCGTAGGAAAGCAGGCCCGCCGCGTTGATGTGCTGGGCGGGCATCATGTGCAGCAGGCACTTGCGCTCGCGCTCGATCGGCAGCGCGATGCCCGCGCCGGTCACCTGCAGCACGTTCTTCTGCGCGGTGATGCCGCCGGTTGCCAGGGTGGCGGCCAACCCGGTGGGGCCGAGGAGGGCGACCACGCCGGAATTCAGCAGGCCGTTCGCCTTGGTGACCGCGATGTCGGGGTTGGACGAATCATCTTCGAAGACCAGTTGAAGCGGCCGTCCGTTGATGCCTCCGCGCTGATTGATCACCTTTTCAGCGAGTTGATAGCCCTCGCGACTGATGGCGCCGACCTGGGCCAGCGGACCGGACACCGACACGATGGCACCGACCTTGATCGGTGCGCCCGAAGTCTGAGCGAAGACCGGGCCGCATAACGCAGAGACGATGAGGGCCTGGAGGAATGTTCTCTTGATGGATTGCATGGCTGCTTCTGCCCGCCGGGCTGGTTATGATCGGGCCGATACTAGACGAGACGTATCGTCTCACGACTATCGTTTTCCCTTGGCAAGCCAAGCCCTTCTGGGATAGAGGCGGTGATAGGATTTCCGCAAAGGAGCCACGCATGCGTGACATCACGACCGACTTGACGGACCGCCTTGCCATCGAGGAGTTGATTTACCTCTACGCTCGTACCTCCGACAGCCGCGACTTCGGTACCATGCGAACGCTCTTCTGCGCGGACGCTTGCGCTGTGGTGCGCGATGCGGTGAGCGCCCATGAGCAAATTCTCTCGGGGCCTGATGCAATCGCGGAGTTCGTGGCGCAAAGGCATGCCGCGGAGTTCGCGCGCGGCGACAGGCGGCGTCACCTCACAAGCAACTTCATCCTGGACTCCTGCGACGGGGCGAATGCCGTCGCGCGTTCCTACGTTTGCGTGCTTCAGTGCGTGGCAGGCCAGCCGATGCAACTCGCGTCCATGGGGCACTATGAAGACCACTGCCACAAGGTGGAGGGGCGCTGGCGCTTCCAGAAACGGGTGCTCACCATCGAAGGAAAGGGCCAGTTGCCCGCAACCTGATGAAGACGATGGTGACGAAGGCACTTCATCTACTAACCCATCGTCGGCGGCACGTCCCGTGGCGGTTGTGCGACGGTTCCATCAAGCCGCCACGACGCAAGGGGCATTTGAAGATTGAAGCCCGGCCGCCTGCGCGGCTTGCCTCGGGCTAAGAGGTCGCTCAGCATCACACGCCGCGGTCATCCTGCAAACATGGCGTACCCCATGGGATCGAACGGACGGAACGGCGCACCCGGCATGTAGGTGTTCTCTGCAGGTATGTCCGGCACCGGGCCTTCTTCGATAGAGGCGTCGAAAGTCAACTCGAGCATCACGCCATTGGGGTCGTACACGAAGATCACCCACTGCTTGCCGCCCGGCACGGCCCCGCCTTCCCACTTCAATCCATACTCCAACAACCTGCGGCGCAGGGCGCTGTAATCCACGCAGTAGAGGGAGATGTGATGCACGGCGCCACTGCCGGTGGGGACTTGCGTATCGGCCGGCTTGACCCGCGCGTCGTCGCCGGTGAATACGTGGATACTTGGAGGGCTTCCAGGCAAGGCCGCGCGCAGCCAGTAACCACTGATGCCGATCTTGGGGCGCGTCTGGTCCACGACCATGCCGAGCACGCGCGTGTAGAAATTGACCGTCGTTTCGGCATGGGTGGCTCGCAGGCCGTAATGGAACAAGCTGCATATCATCTAGCGTCTCCTTTTGCACCAGATGGCGCACATGAAAAACCTCCGGGCTTGGCCGCCAAGGCCGCTTGCAGAGTAGACGATACGTATCGTCTTTGCAATCATGTGTTGCCTCAGTGCGCTCTATACTCAAGCCGGCCATGAACAGCAGCAAGACACTTCTCGCGCGCGGTCCCCTTTTGATCTCGCGCGCCCCCAGTACACGCGCATCCCGACTGCCCACCGAGGGAGTGCCCTCGAAGAGCGCACCTGACAAGGTGCCGGCAGCCAACAGGCGCAATCCGAAGACGCACCAGGCGGTGCTGGCTGCGGCTGAGGAACTGCTCAAGGAAATTGGCTACACGAGCATAACCATCGATCGCATCGCGGAACGATCCGGCGTGGCCAAGGCCAGCATCTACCGGTGGTGGCCGAACAAGGCGGCCGTGTTCATGGAGCTCTACCTCGCGATCGTTCGCCAGGCACGCATGCCCGTCGATACCGGAACGTTGGAAGGCGACTTGCGCGAGCACGCCCGCGCTGCGTTCCGAATATTCCGTACCACCGTCGCGGGGTTGGCGCTCGCGGGATTCGTAGCTGACGCGCAGTCCAATCCAAAGACGCACAAGCTGCTTCAGGAAGGCATTGCCACGGACGTCCGCAAGATCAATATGGCATTGCTGGAGCGGGCGCGCGAGCGTGGCGAACTGAATCCCTGGGTGTCCGTTGCAGTGGCAGCCGATGTGATGTCCGGTGCGCTCTACTATCAGTTGCTGATCCGCCGCGGCCAGTTTTCCAACGCTGAAGCCGACCAGATCACTGACATTATTCTGCGGGGCATTCGCGCAGGATCTGCGTAGCTCAAAGCGGGTTGCCGCGCAGCGGCGGCTCTCGTGTTCGGGGGTGGCCATCGTGAGTCCGGATAAGGTTTGAGGTGCGACCCACCAACCCACAACGATGCGGGCGAGGTCAAGTTCCAAGTCACACCGGTATATCGCGGGGAAGAGCGTCGAAGTCACCTTCGATGGTCGCTGCCGTTCGGCGGGAAAATTCGAAGGACAGCACCCAGTGGCGGATTCAACCGGGTGTTCAACTCATTGCTCGCTGGACCGTGCTTGCGGCAGTCGAACGCAGTGGTTGGCGCATATCGCCCAGTCTCAATGCCCCGAAGCAACGCACACGTCCCGAGAAGAGACGCCGGTTTTGCGCAGCGACCCATCACACCGTTCGATAGGCAGCGTGCAAG